>JAAZGD010000022.1 GCA_012511395.1 Clostridiales bacterium | reverse complement strand
GCACAGTATTGTTACCCTTTAACAATTGCTGTCCCTGGTCGTAATATCCGAAGGACACATTGTGACCTTGCCTAATATAGCCCTTATCCTTTTCCACCTCTCCCAGGATTATCTTAAGCAAAGTAGTTTTACCGCTTCCGTTTGGCCCTATAAGGCAGATTCTCTCTCCTCTCTTAATCTCTAGGTTCAAGCCTTTGAAAAGTTCCCTGTAGCCTTTATCCGTTACATATCCTTTGGAGATATCTGTAAGGCTTATTACCTCTCTTCCGCTTTCGTATTCCTGATGGAAGTTAATCTTAATTCTTTTTTGGGAAGCCTTTGGCACCTTTGGTCTTTCCAATTTTGAAAGCATCTTCTCCCTTGAAGCGCCTCTTTTGGAAAGATTTTCCTTTTTACCTTCCTTAAGCTTCCTGATGATATCTTCCTGTCTCTTGTATTCCTTTAAGGCTATTGAAGCCTTTTTAATCTGCTGCTCTCTCTTTTCCCTCTTTAGATCTGCGTATGCTTCATAGCCTCCTTCGTAGATCTCAAGATGACCTTCATCAATTTCGAAAATTTTATTGGTAACCTTGTCGAGAAAATATCTGTCATGGGTTACGACTATAAAAGTCCCCTTGTATGCCAAAAGGTACTCCTGAAGCCACTCCAGCATTTTTAAGTCAAGGTGGTTGGTGGGCTCATCCAGCAAAAGGAGATCAGGCTCCTTCATAAGCAGCAGACTTAAGGAAAGTCTGGATCTTTCTCCTCCTGAAAGCTGTGAAAGCCTAACATTATATGAATCCTCGTAAAACCCCATTCTATCAAGGATACCTTTCATCCTTCCTTTATATGTTAGGCCGCCCTCTCTTTCAAACTCCTCCTGTAGGTCTATAAACCTTTGAAGTGTCTTATGGTCTGCCCCTGCAAGACTTAAGGACAGCTCTTCAAGAAGGTTCTCTTTTTCAATCAGTTTTTTATAGGCACCCTTTGCCTCAGAAAGAACAGTCCCCTCTTCTTTAAAGAAAACCTGTTGTTCCAAATAGCCAAGGGAAATATCAGAGGATATGAAGATGTCTCCTTCATCCTTGGGAAGATCGTTGTTCAGTATTTTAAGAAGAGTGGTTTTACCGGTGCCGTTTTCACCTAAAAGCCCCACTCTGTCGCCTTTTTCTATCTGAAATGAAATATCCTTTAAAAGGGTTTCTCCTGAAAACCCAAAGGACAAACCCTTAACAGAGATTATGGCCATGGTCCATCCTCAAATTAGGATAAGCATCAAGGTCAAGGTCCTTTACTTTTCCTTCCTTAAACAAATAGTATCCTGCGGAGCCTACCATGGCAGCATTATCTGTACTTAATAAAAGCTGAGGGTAGTAAAGCTCCAAGCCTTCCTCATAACATCTTTTTCTTAAGAGCTCTCTCAACCTTTTGTTTGCAGCCACTCCTCCTGCTATAACAAGTTTTCCTGTTTCTTCCTCCTTTGCCGCCCTAATGCTTTTATCCACCAATACTGTAAAAACTGCTTCCTGAAAGCCTGCCGCAATATCATTTATATTTATTTCTTCATCCTTCTGCCTGTTGCTGTTTACGTAATTCAACACGGCAGTTTTAACTCCGCTGAATGAAAAATCATAGCTGTCCTTTTCCAAATACACTCTTTTAAAGTAAACCTTTTCGCTGTCGCCTGTAAGGGCAGCTTCTTCCACTAAAGGTCCTCCCGGGTATCCTAAGCCTAAAATTCTTGCAACTTTATCAAAGGCCTCCCCTACAGCATCATCTCTTGTTTCCCCTAAAATCTCCCAGAGATTGTAGTCTTTAACTCTTACAAGCTGAGTGTGGCCGCCGCTTATTATCAGGCTGGTAAAAGGCGGTTTTAAATCTTTATGCTCAATGTAGTTGGCAGCCATATGGGATGCCATATGGTCCACTCCCACAAGGGGAACAGAAAGACTGTAGGCATAAGCCTTTGCTGTGGCGATGCCTATTAAAAGAGCACCCACAAGTCCCGGTCCGTAAGTAACTGCCACCACATCCACATGGGAAAAGGTTAAATCGCTGTCCTTAAGCGCCTTCTCAGTCACTTTATTTATATTCTCAAGGTGATGTCTTGATGCAATTTCAGGCACTACTCCACCATAAGGCTTATGGATTTCTATCTGCGAACTGATAACATTGGAAAGAATCCATCGCCCGTTTTTCACTAAAGCCACAGAGGTTTCATCACAGCTTGTTTCAATGCTTAAAATTATTACATCCTTTTTCTCAGCCATTGTTTTTCTCCTCATCTATGACGAGCCACATGATTATTCCGTCTTCCCTTTCCTTTTCATAATAGTTCTTCCTATAGCCTGCCTTCATAAATCCCAAACCTTCATACAGTTTGATGGCTTCTTCGTTACCTGCTCTCACCTCTAATGTAAACGAGTTGACTCCTCTTATTCCTCCTTCCATAACTGCTCTTTGGACAAGGCTCTTTGCCACCCCTTTATTTCTAAAATCAGGATGCACCGCAATGTTTACAATATGGCATTCATCCACAATAAACCACAGTCCTATAAACCCTGCCACCTCTTCATTTATGAGTGCCTTATAGTATATCCTTCTGTTTCTGTCCTCAAGCTCCGATAAAAACATGCTCCTTGACCAGGGGTCTTTAAAGGATACCTTTTCAATTTCCAGAAACTTGTCTATATCCAATATGTGGGCTTCCTTAACATCTATTTTTTCTTCCAAGAGTTCCCTCCTGAAGCCTTTGCTGGGCTTCTGCAATTCTATAGTATCTGGGCAGTACATCTTCGTAGTTTTTTACCTCGCCTTTTTCATACTTGTCCTTTGCCACATACATACAGCTTTTAGGACTTTGATAAACCATTTCACCTTGGGCAAAGGAGAATTTTAAGGGTGTCTCCCCCAGCTCTGTTTTTATGATGTTCTCAAAGCGGAAGATCCCATCTCCATAAAACTTAACGGTTTTTAGTGAAGGCTCTTCCTTCATCATCTTTAAAAACTCATTTATGTTGTAGGCGCCGGGCTTTATTGTTTCCTCCCTGTTCAAGTAGCAGGCACCGTAAAGCTGGTCCCTTCTTGCATCCAGGATGGGGCATACAGCCACGCCTTTCTTTTGTTCTTCATTATAGTTAAATGTATATAGAGTAGGTATTTCTATAAGGGGGACTTTTGATACCTGTGACAAAGCCCTTGCCGTAGACACACCTATTCTGATTCCTGTATAGGATCCGGGGCCTGTGGATACGCCGATACCGTCTAAATCGGAAAGACATATATCTGCCTCCATGAGTATTTCCTTAATCATGGGCATAAGAGAGATGAGATGATTTTCCCCCATGGGGCCTTTTCTCTCAATAATCTCATGTCCTGCTTCATAATATGCAGTCCCTGCCAGCTTTCCTGTTGTTTCTATAGTAAGAAGTTTCACAGCTTAATCCCCTTAATCATAATTAATCGCTCATCTTTATTATCAGTGCTTTTAAACTCCACAATTATTGCATCTTCAGGAAGGAGATCTAAAATCTTGTCTGCCCACTCAATGACGGTTACGCCCTCCCCATAAAAATACTCCTCGCAGCCTAAGTTTATGATTTCCTCTGTTGACTTAAGCCTGTACACATCAAAGTGGTAAAAGGGAAGCCTGCCGTCATAATACTCCTTAATTATAGTAAAGGTGGGGCTTGTTACTGTATCCTCAATGCCTAAGCCTTCAGCCACAGCCTTGGCAAAAGTGGTTTTCCCCGCACCAAGATCCCCTATGAGGCCAATAACAAAACCAGGCTTCAAATGCTCTGCAAATTGAAGCCCAAGGTTTTTTGTTTCTTCTTCGTTTTCTGCTAAATACAGCGTTTCCTTCATATGCCTTATCTTTTCAAAAATCCAGACAGCCTCTTATATAGTATGAATGTTATGAAGGAGTTAATGCCTGCTTTCACCACATTGAAAGCAATTATCATAGGCATTAAGTCCATGATTACAGCCCTTGGCAATCCTGTGAACAACGGTGTAACAACTAGGTTTGCAAAAAACATTGCCACCACCATAGTTATGGAACCAAGTAAAAGCCCAATGGCTGCTCTCCTTCTGCTTTTGCCTCTTCCGTAAACAAGGCCTGCTACACCTACGAGACAGCTTGTAGCTATGATATGCATTATTATACCATAAGCACCGCTTTGAGCGCTAACAGTAGTCCCTTGAATAACTGAGGTTACAATTGTTAAAGCAATGCCTGCTCCCGGGCCAAAGGCAAAGGTTCCCATTAAGATGGGAATATCTGCAGGGTCATACTCTAAAAAGGATACTGCCGGAAAAATCGGAATATGGATAAAAGTAACAAGAACCACGGAAATGGCCACCAGCATACCCATCTTCGCCAGCTTAACGGTTTTCTTCTGCGTGTTCAAATGGTCGTTCATTTTCAAATTCCTCCTGTTTTGTTTTTAGGAATCTGCCAGGTCAAGAAAAAACCCTGAAATCCTAACATAAGAATTACAGGGCATTAAAAGCCAATGTTAATGGTTTCTTTCATCCGGACTTTAACCGTCGGTATCGGAATCTAACCGATTCAGCCTCTAAAGGCTCGTGGACTCTTAGCTAAATGCTCTTTACCACCGGTGAGGACTTACACCTCGCCCTGAAACAGATTATTTATTTTTTTCTACTTTTTTATTATATGCTTTAGTCTCTTACTTTGTCAATTCATAAATGCTTTTAGCGTAAATTACACCTGCCTTAATCAGGCTTTCTACATCTATATACTCATCCTGTTTATGAGCCACATCCTCTTCATGGGGAAACAAGGGCCCAAAGGAAACGAAATTCTTCATGGCTCTGGCATAAGTTCCGCCGCCTATAACTAAAGGTGAAGATTTATAATCTCCTGTTACTTCTCTGTAGCATTCCATGAGAGCCTGCACCATACTGTCTTCTTCATCAAAATAAATTGGATGCTGAACCATGGTTTTAACTATACCAAGGTCCAAGGGGTGTAAAACCTCCATAAGCTTTTTGTAGATATCCTCATCCCTGTAGGTTACAGGATACCTTACATTGACTGTAACTCTTGCCTCTTTATCGTCTATGTAGCCTTTGCCCACATTCACAACTAAAGCTCCGCTTTGTTCATCCTCTAAAAGGATTCCTAAATTCTTTCCCGTAACTTCAAAGCCTATATGATTGTTATAGAAGGAAATAAAGTCATTTACGCTGTCCTCTTTAAAGGAAAGTGTGCCAAGAAAATCCATGAGCAAGGAAAGTGCATTATACCCCTGCTCAGGCTTTGCGCCGTGGCTTGATTTTCCCTTTGTCACTATCTCCAAACTTTTTCCTATGGGCTTAACCTTTACTTTATACTCTTTAACAATATTAAAAGCCTCCGCCTGTTCTTCAATAAGCCTGTACATATCCTTATGCTCATGAAATACGAGAGCTCTTGCATAATCTGCCACCATATTAGGTGCGGAGCCTGCCTTTAAGGACTTTATCTCCAAACCCTTTTCAAGGCCCACTGTCTTTGAAAGCTTCCTTACAATATCAAAGATCAGAATTCCCTTTTCCCCTTTAATTACAGGGAAATTTGCATCAGGTGTAAATCCAAAATCAGGTGCTTTCACCTTCTCAAGATAGTAATCCATTCCTGACCAACCCGTTTCCTCATCAAGGCCCAACACAAGACGAATTCCTTTTTCCGGTAAAAACCCCAGCTCCTTCAATACCTTTACGCTGTAGTAAGCAGAAATAGCAGGGCCCTTGTCATCGTTGGTCCCTCTTCCGTAAAGCCTTCCCTCCTCTAACGTTCCCTTTAAAGGCTCCCTGGTCCAGCCTTCTCCTTCAGGCACCACATCAAGATGGAGAAGAATTCCCATAATATTATCCTTGTTTAAGCCAAAATCTATATGGCCCTGATAATTATCCACATTAGTAAAGGAAAAACCATCCCTTTCTGCAAGACTCTTCATAAACATTAGGCTTTCATGGACCCCTTCTCCAAAGGGGAGAAGCTCACCGTTCTTTACTGTAGGTTCACCTCTGACACTCTTTATGGAAATGAGGTTTTTTAGGTCTTCTATCAGTTCTTTTTCCATGGACCTGTATTTTTCTTCAATATCTTTAAGAGAAAGTTCATTCATCCTCTTCCGCCTCCTCTTTAATAACTCTCTCATCCTTCAACCTTGTGAGAAGAGTTTCCGAATAGCTTTTCGCATCCAGTGCTCTTGCAAGATGGCCTGATGCCGAAAGCTCCGGATTGTCTGAAACACTTTCATCAAGAGGGATTATATAATAATTATCCCTTCCGTCCTTGTAATACTTCTCTACCCAGGTGGGAACAGCCTCTGCCTTAACTCCCAGAATTTCCTTGTTTCCTCTGTCATAGGTGAAGGTTACCCTTGCCATGGCCCCCGTTTCAGTATACTTGTTGGCCAGCGTTTCTGCTCTTTGATTGGAAACGTAATTCCCTAAGCTGTAAAACACGGGTACTCTGTCATAATAGATTTCAAATTCCTGCAGATTGTGAGGATGGGATCCAAAGATTACATCTATATCAGGATTCTCCAAAAGAATATCCACAATCCTTCTCTGCCACATGTTGGCCTTCAGCTGATACTCCTCTCCAAAATGTAGAAACAGCACTACAATTTCCACTCCGCTTTCTTTCATAAGCCTTACCTGCTCTGAAATTTTCCCTATATCTCTTTCAAGAAACTCGTAAGAAAAGGAATTCAATCTGTCAGCCGTCTCCTGATTAACAAAGGAGCCGTTTATGGAAACTCTGTCAACTGTGGAGGGCGTCTGATACGTATAAGCAAGGGTGCCTATCTGTATACCTTTTATTAAGGTCTGTGCCCACCTTTGTCTGTAAAGCTTGTCCCTGCTTCCTGTAGTGACAAAATGGGCCTTTCTCAAGACTTCCAAAGTCCTGTCTATACCGTAAATCCCTCTGTCATTAACATGATTGTTGCTGGTGGATACCACATCAAAGCCTATACCTTTAAGTGTTTCCGCCAGATTGTCAGGCGTGCTGAAGGATGGATACCCTGTATAGGGAGGTCCTGAAAAGGTGGTCTCCAGATTGAAGATGGAAAGGTCAGCCTGCTTTATGTAATGCTCCACATATTTATATGTATCATAGAATTCGTAAGAGCCATCTCCCCTTCTTGCTCCATCAAGCTGGGACGAATGATACATCACATCGCCTGCACAGAGTATTTCAACGGTCGTAATGTCTTTTACGACTTTATGGTCATCATTAAAATCTTCAGGGTTGTCACCATTAAAAAACAGTGAGTAAACGAAATATCCACTCACTG
Organism: Clostridiales bacterium; assembly: GCA_012511395.1. Taxonomy (GTDB): domain Bacteria; phylum Bacillota; class Clostridia; order Peptostreptococcales; family Anaerovoracaceae; genus JAAZGD01. The sequence goes on along the minus strand of JAAZGD010000022.1, from coordinate 10,370 downwards.
AAAGAAATACTATTAAAAATAGAACTGTAAGTCTTTTTACCTTCATTTTTAAATAAGCCTTGTTTAAAAGTCTACTCCCTCAACTCTGTTTATCTCAGGGTATGTTTGCTTCAATATTCTTTCCACCACCCCTGACAATGTCATACGGGCACCGGGACATCCTGCACAATGGCCCTTCAGCTTAACCTTAACCACATTGTCACTTGTGTATTCCACAAATTCAATGTCTCCCCCGTCTCTTTGCAAAAATGGTCTTATCTGCTCAAGAGCTTCTTCAATCTTTTCTTCCATGGTTTTTTCCGCCATTTCAACCTCCTTCTAACCCCATTTGGGGACTACAGTATATATAGTTGTAAACTTCTTATCCCGTACAGTTTTAATTGCAACCGACTTAATAGGATCCCCTATCTCGTCAAAGGATATAAGCCCTGAAGCACCTTCAAAATCTCTGTGTTTTAAGAGCTGCTCCATAATAAGCTCACCTCTCACAACTGTGCCTGCACGGATTAAAGCGCTTCTGGCCATTATATAGGCATCGTAGCCTAAAACTGTGGCTCTTTCAGGAACGGCATCATAGCCATACTTCAGCCTGAAAGCGCGTAAAAATGTATCTGTTTCCTTTGTTCCCGCCTGAGCATCAAACAGGGATGAGAAAGCGATTACATTAGTGCCTGCCGCCGCCACCTGATAAAGAAAATCATCCTCCTCCCAGTCATCAGTACCCAGGAAGGTACAGTTCAACCTCACATTTTTTGCCTGATGAATTATTAAAGCAGAATCTCTGATGTTGGCAGGTACAAATATTACTCTGACGCCTTGATCCTTAAACCTTTTCAGCTGTTGGGTGTAATCCTCCGCTCCCGATGTAAACTCTACGGACAAAGAAATGGTGCCTCCCAGTTGAATGTACTTATCTGAAAAAGCCTTGGTTACAGCTATAGCTCTGTCATCTCCTCTTGGAAACAACACGCCTGCTTCAGTTATATGCATCTGCTCCACAGCATATTTTGCCAAGGCAACCCCTTGAAAGGATTCAACAAAACAAATCCTGGAATAATAGGGATTGCTTTTAGTAACCAGTGGATTGGTATTTGTTATGGCAATGGCAGGTATTTTTGCTTCCTCTAAAATAGGAGCTGCCACAAGAGAGTTCACGCTTCCATAGCTTCCTAAAACTATGCTTACTTTTTTCTCAACAAGATCTCTTGCCACAGTTTTCCCTGTGTCAATATCCGCCTGATTATCAACATATACAAGTTCCACCTCTTTTCCCATAATGGTGGGATAAACTTCATGGGCAAGCTCTATTCCCATTTTTTCCAGTTCACCATAAGCCTTTTTATCTCCCGACAAAGGCTCATAGACACCTATCCTTATGGTGGAACGCTCTTCTGATTTATGAGTTATAAATGCTGCTACAAAGTTATCATAAGTCTGACATGCCGAAAAAGTTGTAAGTATAAAAATCAGAACCCATAATAACAGTATTTTTTTCTTAAACATAATTACATCATCGTCCTTGCTTTTTAAGAATTACTCGCCCAGATAGGCAGCTCTTACCTTATCGTTCTTTAAAAGCTCCCGGCCCATACCTGATAAAGAGACAGTGCCCGTTTCAAGTACGTAGGCATAGTCGGATATTTCCAAAGCCGCCTTTGCATTTTGTTCAATTAACAGAACGTTTACACCTGCGTCGTTTATCTCTTTAATAATCTCAAGAATGCTTTTTACAATCAAGGGGGCCAAGCCCAGAGAAGGCTCATCCATCATGAGAAGCTTGGGCTTGCTCATAAGGGCTCTGCCCACAGCCAGCATCTGCTGCTCTCCTCCTGAAAGAGTTCCCGCCAGCTGCCATTTTCTTTCTTGAAGTCTTGGGAACAAATCGAACACCCAATCCATATCCTTTTTAATGCCCTCCTTGTCCTTCCTTAGGAAGGCACCCATAGTCATGTTTTCAAGGACTGTTAGGTCAGGGAAAACTCTTCTTCCTTCAGGGCAAAGCACCACACCCTCTGCCACAATATTTCTTGTGGACATCTTTGTGATGTCCTTTCCGTTAAAGACGATCTTCCCTGAAGTTTTAGGTATAAGGCTCATAATGGCTTTAAGAGTAGTGCTTTTACCTGCGCCGTTTGCTCCTATAAGTGAAATGATCTTCCTGTCGGGCACTTCAATATTAACACCTCTTAAGGCGTGAATGCCTCCATAATGTATATTTAAATCTTCTATGTGAAGCATCAGTCGTCCACCCCCAAATATGCTTCGATTACCTTCTTGTTGGACTGAATCTCCTTGGGAGAACCTTCTGCAATAAGTTTTCCGTAATCCAGCACATATATTCTCTCACATATTCCCATTACAACCTGCATGTGGTGCTCTATCATCAAAATGGACAAGCCGAAGTCCTTCCTTATCCTTCCGATAAAATGCATAAGCTCATCGGACTCCTGAGGGTTCATTCCCGCAGCAGGCTCATCTAAAAGCAACAGCTTAGGATCCGTTGCAAGAGCTCTTGCTATTTCAATATGCCTCTGCTGACCGTAAGGCAAAGAAGAGGCTGTTTTCTCTTTCACATCCACAAGGTCCAGAATCTCAAGAAGTCTCATGGCTTCCTCCCTCATGGCCTTCTCTTCCTTATGATTCATCATAAGCGAAGCAAAGAGCCAGTTGGACTTCTGCTTAACGTGCTGTGCAATCAATACATTTTCATAAACTGTCAAGTCTTTAAAAAGCCTGATGTTCTGGAATGTCCTTGCCACTCTCAGCTTCGTAATCCTGTCAGGAGTAAGCACCTTGGCAACCGTGTACTTCCCCTTGCTCTCCCCGGAATAAAGCTCCTTCATTTTTCCTTGAGGATAGTTTTCAACCAGGATTTCCCGGTCAAGATAGACTGCCCCGTTAGTAGGCGGATAAACTCCCGTTACCACATTGAAGGCTGTAGTTTTTCCTGCGCCGTTTGGCCCTATAAGGCCCACAATTTCACCTTCATATACATCAAGGTTAAGGTTGTTTAAAGCTAATACACCGCCAAACTGCATAGAGGTGTTTTCCATTTTAAGTACATTATTTTTCATTCCGTTATTATCATGCATTAGGAGTCACCTCCTCCTGCTTTTTTGAATAATCTCCACGAATAAGACGCCTTACTCGCCATGGCCATCTTCTCAGGAAGTTATATATACCGTCCCAGGAGAACTCTTTTCGTCCCATAAGCCCCCTTCTCCAAAACAGCACCACTGTCATCAAAAGAAGGCTGAAGATTACCATTCTTAACCCCGGTCTGAAAATAGGGATTTTCCATGTGCCTATTGAGTGGGGAAGGTCAAACCATCGTAAAAGCTCTTTTCCCGAGCATATCATAAATGAAGATAGGACTGTGCCTGTAACGCTTCCCAGCCCTCCTAAAACGATAATAAGGAGAAGCTCATAAGTTACCATTATCTTAAACTGGTTTGAATCTATGGCAGTCAGGTGAGCGGCAAGGAGGCCTCCTCCAACACCTGCAAAGAATGCCGATATGATAAAGGATAAACCCTTATGCTTAAAGAGATTTATTCCCATTGCCTCCGCTGCAACCTCATCCTCTCTGATAGCCTTAAAGGCTCTGCCGTAGGAGGATTTGATCAAAAGTACCATAAAGGCTATTCCCACAGTTGAAATAATTACAGGAATAAACAAGCTGGGGAAAGTAGGTATGCTTTTTAGTCCTAAGGACCCGTTAGTTATGGGCCACATCTGGTTATTGGCAATAATCGCTCTTACGATCTCTGAAAATCCCAGTGTGGCAATGGCCAGATAGTCGCTCTTCAATCTAAGGACAGGCGTTCCGATTAAGGCTGCAAAAATTGCGGCAAATATCCCTCCTATAATCAGAGCCACACCAAAGGGCATTACTAAATCCTGAATTTTTTCGCTTATGGGCACCAGATAATAAACATTGGGCCTTGAAGCTAAAGGTATGGTGAGAACGCCTACAGTATAAGCGCCTATTGCCATAAAACCGGCCTGGCCCAGAGAAAAGACTCCCGTAAAGCCGTTTACAAGATTCATGGACACCCCAATAAGTGCGTATATTACTGATATACGAACGATTCTCACTGTATATGAAGTCCCTATTATGCCTTTATCCAGCATGTATGTAAGAACAATACAGCCGGCTATTAAAAGCAGCGTAAGGATAATTTTCGTTGTTTTATTTAATCGCTTATATTCAAATGCCATGACAATCACACTTTCTCAGCAATTTTCTCTCCCAGAAGCCCTGTAGGCCTGAAGAGAAGCATTACTATAAGCAATACGAAAGTAAAGGCGTCGCTGTAACCTGTCAGCTGAGGGAAGATTCCCACCAGAAAAGTTTCTGCAAGCCCTATGATAAATCCGCCTATTACAGCTCCGGGAATGTTTCCTATTCCTCCAAGGACTGCTGCGACGAAGCACTTTAACCCGGGCATAAATCCAGAGAATGGAAATACCATGGGCCTTGGGGAAAAATAGAGAATTGCGCTGATTGCGGCAAGGGAACACCCTATTACAAAGGTGATGGATATTATCTTGTTGATTTCTATTCCCATAAGTCTGGCAGCTTCGAAGTCTTTGGAGACAGCTCTCATTGCCATGCCTATCTTCGTGAAATTTACAAGATACAGAAGCACGAACAAAATCACTATGGTTACTACAGGTGTAATAAATGTGACGATGGGAGCAGATACATCACCTATGTGATAAACCTTTTGAAGAAACCCCAATTGTGGAAAAGCTCTTGGAAGGCCTGTAAATAAATAAGTGGCCGAGTTAACGAGGAGATAGGATACGCCGATGGCGGAGATCATGATTGACATTCTGGGTGATTCCCTTAAAGGTCTGTACGCCACCTTTTCGATAGTTACACCTAGGATTACAGTCACCACCGTAACAAATAGGATCGTTATATACCAAGGCATTCCAAAGGAAGATACTGCAAAGATCGTAAAGTATCCTGCCATCATAAAAATATCACCATGGGCAAAGTTAATCAGTCTGAGTATCCCGTATACCATGGTGTAGCCGATTGCTATCAGTGCGTAGGCAGAGCCTAAGGATACTCCTGTTACAAGGTTTTGAAAAAGAGTTACTTGATCCATTATCTACTCCAAAGCCTCCTTGGAAGCTTCCTTTGGAGGCCGGTTGATTTCATAGTTAGGGCAGGAGAAGGAAACCTCCTCCTGCCCATATATTTTTGTTAATAACAAAATGTTTTAGTACTACTCTACTGTTACAGCCTGTAAGAATACGAACTCGCCGTTTTCAACAGTTTTAATAACAGCCATGTTCTTCTGAGCATCTCCCAAAGCATCGAAGGTTACGCTTCCTGTAACACCTTCAACATCATCAGTTTCATTAAGAGCAGCCTTGATGGAATCTCCGTCAGTTGCTCCTGCTCTTTCGATTGCATCAAGCAACACCATGTAAGCATCGTAGCCTAAAGCAGATACGGCAGGAACAGGTGTGTAGTAAGCTGCACTGAAGCCCTCAACGAAGTCCTTTGCAATCTGGCTTGAATCTGCAAGACCTGCGTCAAAGAATGTGGAAAGCACAATGCCTTCAGCATCAGCGCCTGCATTTTCAACTATGGTGATATTCTCCCATGTGTCACCGCCCATGATCTTGGCTGTAATACCAAGAGCTCTTGCCTGCTTAATGATAAGAGGTGCTGTGGTTATGGAAGAAGGTGCAAATATTACATCAGGATTTGCTGTTCTAACATTCTGAAGAATAGCATTGAAGTCAGCCTGATTCTGCTGGAATGTCTGGTTAACAACGATGGAATTATCGTCGCCGGTCAGCTTCTTAAATGCATCCATAAAGAAGTTACCAAGACCTGTAGAATAGTCGTCTCCCAGCTGAGTAATAACAGCAGCTGTCTTGGCACCATTCTGTACAGCATAGTTTGCCATTACTGTTCCCTGGAACGGATCCAGGAAGCAAACTCTGAAGTACCACTCGTTGGCACTTGTTACTTGCGGGTTCGTGCAGGATGCGCCTACTGCCGGAACGTTTGCGTCAGCAAATACTTCGCCTGCAGCAATGGAAACACCTGAGCCATAGGAACCGATAACTGCTACAACGCCCTGATCGATCAAGTAGTTTGCAGCAGTAACAGCCATAGTCTTATCTGACTGGTTGTCTGAAACAATAAGTTCAACCTTATATTCCACACCGTCAATCATAACAGTTGGCTTTACTGAGTTAGCATACATAATGCCATCAACTTCCTGCTGACCTCCACCGCCGTTTTCACCTGTTAAGGGTTCGAACACGCCGATTTTAATAACGTTGTCAGCATCGCCTTCTTCTCCGCCGCCACCGCAACCTACTAAAAATGTTGTGAGTAACAGAGCAAGAATAAGCAGTAAAGAAATTTTCTTCATATTACCTTTCCTCCTTGTTTTAGCTGTTCATTTTAAGTTTAAACATCAAACAAAATTACAGTTTCCATTATATATACTTTTGTGCAAATGTAAAGGATTATCACTGTAATTCTTGTTTCAAATCAACAAAAAATTCCATTAATTCGTGAAAATCAGTTATGACATTAATACGGCGTTTTATGGAGGAAGCATTCTTAAAACCTCTTACATACCAGCCTCCATGTTTTCTCATTTCTCTGATGGCTCTGTACTCTCCCTTCAGCTCCTTCAGCAAGGTAAGATGCCTTGTCATCATAGTGATTTTCTCATCCAAAGAAGGTGATTCCGGAATTTCCATGTTCTGCCAAAGTGCCAGACACTCCCTGAATATCCAGGGATTCCCCAGAGCTCCTCTGGCCACCATCACATAGTCCACCCCTGTTTCCTTCAACATATTAATGGCGTCTTCCTTTGAAAAAATGTCCCCGGAACCCATTACAGGTATTGAAACTTTTTCCTTCACCTTTTTTAGATAGCTCCAGTCTGCTTTCCCTGCGTAAAACATATCTCTCGTTCTGGCATGAACTGATATTGCCCTTGCCCCCGCCTCTTCCATGGCTTTAGAAAACTCCGTCACATTTATTGTGCTTTCGTCGAACCCAAGCCGCATCTTCACAGTCACAGGTTTTTCACTTACCTCCACAGCAGCTTTAACCACCTTATAGGCCAGGTCCCTGTTCTTCATAAGGGCTGCCCCCTCACCGTTTTTCACTACCTTCTGCACAGGACATCCCATATTGATATCTAAAAGAACGTGATTTAAAGGGTTCAGCTTCTCTATAACAATTTTGATTATTTCAGGGTCGCTTCCAAAAAGCTGAAGTCCCACAGGTCCCTCCTCCTCTTTAATATGCAGAAGAGACTTTGTTGTAACATCGTTATAGTAACAACCTTTGGCGCTTATCATCTCCGTAAAGGTAAGAGAAGCCCCCTGCTCTCTTGCGAGAAGACGAAAGGGGCTGTCTGTTATTCCTGCCATAGGGGCCATAACAAAAGGATTTTCCAGCTTCAAATCTCCAATATTTCTCATTTTATAATAGCTCTTCCGCCTTCTTTCCCGTCAGATGTTGGATCTTAAAAACAGCTTTATCATCTGTTAAAACAACTTCTCCGAAACAAATTACGCTTTTATATAAAACATTAAAATCCTCAGGTATTACTTTGTTCTCCTTAACCACTGCAAAGGACGCTTTGCCTTCATTTAAAAGATGGTCCTCATTAAGAAGCTCAAGGGTGTCTCCTTTGAAAACATAGGAGCAGGCCTCTTCAGCTAAGGTGTTATCCTCATCAAAGTATGCCAGCACACCTTCTTTACAGGAAGAAAGAATGGCGATACTTTCCTCTCTTTCCATTCCCAATTTTTTTAAAATCATCTCTCTCATAATATTTACTTAACCTTTTTTGTTCCTTTCGTAAATCAGGGCAAGGCCTTCCAAAGTCAGAAGCTTGTCTACACTGTCAATGCAGTCAAGTCCCTTCTCAATTAATGTGGCCATTCCTCCCGTTGCGATTACCGTCACCTTTTCTGTAATGCCCATTTCAATAAATTCATTTTTCATCTTTTTAACTATGAAATCCACCATTCCCATATGGCCGTAAACAAGGCCCGCCTGCATGGAGTTTATGGTGTTTTTACATATTACCCGGCCCGGTTCCTCCAATTCCACCTTGGGAAGCTTGGCAGTCTTTTCAAAAAGCGCTTCTGAAGCAATTTTCACTCCCGGAGCAATGGTTCCGCCTAAATACTCCGCCTTATCTGTAATTGCACAAAAGGTGGTGGCAGTGCCGAAATCCACAATAATCAAAGGACCGCCATACTTGTGAAAGCCGGCAACGGCATTGACTATTCTGTCTGCTCCTACTTGTTTTGGATTGTCGTACTTAATTTTAAGCCCCGTTTTAACTCCCGGTTCAATGACGATGGCTCTTTTTTTAAAGTACTTCATGGAAAGGTGTTGCAGAGTATATAACATTGAAGGTACTACAGTAGATATTATTATATCCCCCACATCTTTAGGGTTAAGATTGTCATATTCAAAAAATTGATGGATAAGCATTCCGAATTCGTCTGCTGTCTTACCGTTATCGGTTTCGATGCGCCAACTTTGAATCAATCTGCCTTCCTTAAAGGCACCTACCTCTGTGTGGGTATTGCCTACGTCAAATGCCAGTAGCATGGTATTTCCTCCTTTGCTCTTTCATTTTTAAAGGCTGAAAGCACCCGGCTGACCAGGTGCTTCCAAGTTTCTTTATTGTTTTTATTTATAGGATACTAAAGGATCTCCCGAGTTGACAGAAGCACCCTTTGTAACAGATACAGTATCGATGGTTCCGTCATGAGGGGCGAGAATCTCGTTCTCCATCTTCATAGCTTCCAGAATCAAGAGAATGTCTCCTGCCTTTACAGCCTGCCCTGCCGACACTCTTACATCAAGCACAGTACCCGGCATTGGTGAAACGATAGCTTTATCTCCTGCTGCCACAGGTGCTGCCGGTGCTGCGGGGGCAGGGGCCGGAGCTGCCGCAACAGGTGCAGGAGCGGGAGCAGGTGCCGCTTTAGGTGCAGAAGGAACGCCTCCTACCTCTTCCACTTCAACCTGATACGTTGTTCCATTTACTACGATGTTGTATTTTTTCATTGCTTCTTTCTCCTTATGTTTTTTTCTACAGCTTCCTGCTGTCTATTTGGTCTTGTTGCCCTGCCACATTCCACGCCACAGCAGGACCTGCCGTCCTGTTTATCTTCCTTACTACTAAATTGCTGAACACACTGCTTCCTTCAAAGGCATTTATAGCGGCAGTCACTACTGCTATAAGCTCATTTTGTGATACATCAGAAACAGGCTGCTCAGCTGCTGCCACCACTACAGGTTCTGCTTGAGGCTTGTTTCTGTTGTCAATTTTCAAAAAGATCTTTTCCATGAAAATTATTATGGCAGAAAGAAGTATAAGAACGATGAAGGTAATTCCAATACCCATAAGGGTGGTAACACCTGCACCTATCATTTTTTCTCCTAAGCCAAGTCCTGTAAAATAAGAAGGATCAGCAAATTTTTCCATTAAAGTTAAATCTTCCATGAGCCCCTCCTATAGCGGAATATTTCCGTGTTTTTTAGCCGGTAATGATTGTCTCTTCGAGCACAGCATATCAAAAGCATTAATGGCTCTCTGCCTTGCTGTCTGAGGTTCTATAATATCATCTACATAGCCCATTTCTGCGGCTCTGTAAGGATTATTAAACATTTCCTCGTACTCTTGAATCTTTTCATCTCTCTTTGCAATGGGATCCTTAGCTTCAGCAATATCGTTCTTAAACACGATGTTTGCAGCACCCGATGCTCCCATAACTGCAATCTGAGCTGAAGGCCATGCCAGAACCATGTCTGCCCCAAGCTCTCTGCAGCACATTCCTATATAGGCTCCTCCGTATGCCTTTCTCAGAATCATGGTTACCTTTGGAACTGTGGCTTCACTGTAAGCATAAAGCAGTTTTGCTCCATGCCTGATTATGCCGCCGTGCTCCTGGGCAGTTCCGGGAAGGAATCCCGGGACATCCACAAAGGTGAGTAAGGGGATATTGAAGGCATCACATCTTCTGACAAATCTTGCGGCTTTGTCGGAAGCGTTTATATCAAGACATCCGGCTGCAACCTTGGGCTGGTTTGCAATAACGCCCACCGTCTCTCCGTTAAGTCTTATGAAGCTTGTTACTATATTTTTGGCATAATGAGGCATAACATCATAGAGTTTGCCATCATCTGCGATTCCTCTGATTACATCATACACGTCATAAGCCTTATTGGGGTTGTCAGGAATTATATCATCAAATTCCGGTATAAGTCTGTTGGGGTCATCCTGTGTAGCCTTGGTGGGAACCTTCTCCTTATTGTTTGACGGAAGGTAGCTTAAGAGCTCTCTAACATC
>JAAZGD010000125.1 GCA_012511395.1 Clostridiales bacterium | reverse complement strand
GTTAAGGACTATAGGGGGGAGCATAAAGATAAAGCTTTAAAAAAGGATCAAGGGACGAAGGAAGAGAAGAACCTTGAAAAAAAGAGAATGTCCAAAAAAACCATAACACAAATTTTAGTAATTCTTCTCTTAATACCCTTGACCATATTTCTTGGAATGAATTTTTCAGGAGCGAGGAAATACTTCATCACATCTCTTTTAGTGATTTTTGAATCAATAATACCCTTTGCTCTTGTATTTGAAAGAAGGAAACCTCAAGCAAGAGAGCTTACCTTAATTTCCGTTCTATGCGCCATAGGTGTATTTTCAAGGGCAGCCTTTTTTCCAATTCCTGCCTTTAAGCCTGTAAGCGCCATCGTCATTATTTCAGGCACCGCTCTTGGAGCAGAAGCTGGATTTTTGGTGGGCTCAGTTACCATGTTCCTATCCAATCTCATTTTTGGCCAAGGGCCATGGACTCCGTGGCAGATGTTTGCCATGGGGTTAATAGGTTTTCTTTCAGGGACTATTTTCCATAAAAAAACGGCAAAGCCCAATAAATTTGCTTTAAGCATTTTTGGTGCCGCTGCCGTTTTACTTGTTTACGGAGTATTGATGAACATCTCCAGCCTTATGGTATTCTATAACGATCCCACTTGGCCCATGGTTTTAAGCGTTTATCTTCTTGGACTCCCCTTTGATATAGTTCACGCTGTGGCTACCGTAATATTTCTGCTTCTCCTCACAAAGCCTATGATTTCCAAATTATCAAGGGTAATAGAGAAGTATGGCATTCTTTTTTAGAATCCCAGCTCCTCTCCAATTATTATTACGTGAAAATCGGAGGCTACAGGTTTTTTGTGATAAATGGCTGTAACGTTACAGTTTCTTTCCTCATTGGCACACTCTAAACAGTAGCCCGCTTTGTTACAGCTTAATTCATTATCATACTTTATGTTGTTCATTTGAGCCGCCACATCCCTGATTCTTGACAGGGCAGCATCAATACTTGGAACTACTTTGTTTGCCCCTGCCACTACCACTATTCTGTCGGGGCCAAAGATGCTCCCTGCTATTCTGTTTCCTGCACCGTCTATATTTACAATTTCACCTCTAACGGTAATGGCATTTGCGCTTAACAGGAAAACATTGGCTGTCATATAGCTTTTAAGTATTTCCAAAGTTAAATCAGAATCGCCTAAAATATTAAAGCCTTCCATGTTGTTTACAAAAGCAGTTTTATTTACAGCACATGTATAAGGAATGAGAGTACACTTTTTATCCTTAAGAGAAGGTTCAAGGTCTAGGGAAAAGATTGTATGGGAGTCCCCAAAAGCAACTATGCTTCCTTCTTTCACTAAATCAAGAAGGGCATCTCTGCCTTCTTTAAGAGAATCGCAATAAACTGCATCAAAGTTGTTTTTCCTTAAATTCTTTACGGCAATTTCACCGTTCTGCCTAAAAAACTTCTTTCTTATCTCGTGAACATTATGAGCATCTTTAGAAAGAGGCGGAAACTTAACATCTCTTATATCCATTTTAACCCTCCTATTCTATGGGGTGTTTTTCTATTACATATCAATATATCATAAGATTGACTTTCGCGGCATTATTGTATATGGTTTAATCAACAAAAATATTAATTTTAGAAGGGCGGTGGGAACTCATAATTTAAAAAATTGGCAGGAGGCGACGTTTATGTGGCCTTATATTTTTTTTAAGAAAGAGGTAAATCGTGAAGATGAAAAAAGTACTGGTTCTTGGAGTAGGTGCTCAAGGATCAGCCGCCGCTAAAAGGCTTGACCTGGAAGAAAATGTGTCAGAAATAATAGTGGCAGACAGAGATCCTGAAGCTGTAAACACATTGGCTAAATCTTTAAAGAAAGCAAAGGGCGTAACTATTGATGCCAGCGATTTGAACAGCATAGTGAAAGCTGCAGAAGGCGTAGACCTGATTGTAAACGGACTGCCTTTGGAATGGACAAAGAATGTGCTGGATGCGGCCCTTACAGTAAAGTCCAACTATCAGGACTATGCTGCAACAGTATCGCTTCACGAAGACTGGGTGGAAAGCATACGTATTCAGTATGATGTTTACGGACCAAAATTTGAAGCCATCAACAGGCTGGCTATTATAGGAACGGGATCTGCTCCCGGTCTTATGTGTGTAGCCACAAGAGATGCCATGAGGTATCTTGATACGTGTGACACCATATACAATATAGTATGGGAAGGTGTTCTTACAAAAAGATTCCTGCCCTTCTGGTGGTCACCTGTTACGGCCCTTCACGATATGTCGGAGATGGCTTATGCTGTTATTGACGGCAAGCTTGTGAGGACAGAGGCCTTTGAGCTTCCCATTAAAAGAAAGTATGACTATTTAGATGAGGAGATAACCTTTGTGGAACACTGCCACGACGAACCAATCCATTATTCCTTTAACGCAGAAAAATTCTTTAAGGGCCTGAAGAATGCTTACTTCAAGTATGCAGGCCCAGGAATCGATTTTGCAAAACCCCTCTATAAAGCAGGGCTTCTATCCCACGAAAAGGAAAAGGTTAAGGATGTGATGGTGGCACCCTTTGATGTGGTCTATAATCATCTACCCCCGGCTCCAAAATTCAAGGAGGAGATAAAGGAGATCATCGATGAGGGCTTGCTTTCCGATTCAGGCTGTATGGTCATCGAAGCCTACGGCAAAAAGGACGGAAAAGATATTCTTGTAGAAACCCATGTCAACGCTCCCGGGCTGGTGGAGTCCTATGAGATGGCTGGAATTTCTGCAGAGATGTACCTCACAGGCCAAGGCGGTTTTCTTTTCTCAAAGATGTTTTTAAATGACCAGTTCGATCAGGTTGGAGTAATATCTTCGGATATGCTTACCATGGAACAGGTCGATATTTACTTTAACTACGCAAAGGAGTTAAAGATAACTCTGGACACAAAGATTAAGAAGCTTTAGAAGAGTCAGAGGAGGGGGTGGGCATTAAGTCCGCCCCCTTGATTTTTTAGGAGGAGAATTGATATGAAAATGAAAGCTATGGGGCTCTTTGAATTTGGAGGGCCGGAGGTGCTTAAAGAGATAACCATAGAGAAACCTGCGCCTATGGAAAAGGAGGTTTTAGTTAAGGTCCTGGGGACAAGCCTGAACTATGCGGACATTAAAACGAGGAAAGGCGCATTTTTTGCTGCATCCACAGTATTTCCCGTGGTGCCGGGCCTTGATGCCTTTGGCACTGTGGAGGAGACGGGGGACAAGGTTAAAGATTTTCAAAAAGGAGACAGGGTGATAGTCTTCCCGAAATCGGGCTCTTATCAGGAATACGTAAAGGAAGATGAAAGTCTTGTCTTTAAAGTTCCCGATTCAGTAGCCTTTGAGCAGGCAGTAGCAAGCCCTCTTGTAACCTTCGCATCCTATATGATGCTAGAAAGCTTTGCCCATGTTAAAGAAGGAGATACAATTTTTGTTCATTCTGCTTCCGGAGGTATGGGAAATTCCATAACACAAATTGCTAAAGCCATGGGAGCAAAAAAAGTCATAGGCCTTGTGGGAGACAAGGCTAAGAAAGAGACGGCTCTTAAAATAGGAGTTGATGCAGTCATAATAGATAAGGAAGAAGACTTTGTAAAAAGGATTATGGAAGAGACTGATAATGAGGGAGTGGATGTAATTTTAGACTCCTTAGGCGGTGAATATACTAAAAGAGGTTTAGAAGTCCTTAAAAACTATGGACATCTTGTAGCTTTTGGAAGTACATCAGGAAGTTTTTCAGAAGTAGATACATCAAAACTATATGCAACATGTAAAACTGTATCAGGTTTCAGCTCCGTAACCATTAGAAATACGAAGCCGGAAATGTTCAAGGAAGCGTCAAGGAAGATATTTAAATTGATGGAGGACAAAAAACTAATTCTGGAAATCTCTAAAATCATGGACTTATCTGAAGCTCCCACAGCCCACAGGCTTATGGAAGAAGGCAAGGTAAAGGGTAAAATAGTTTTAAAGGTATAGGAAAACCCCACAAGCCTAACTTGTGGGGTTTTGGTACACCATCAGGGGATCGAACCCTGGACACCCTGATTAAGAGTCAGGTGCTCTACCATCTGAGCTAATGGTGCATAAAGAGTAACTTTTCAGCAATTTGTAGTTTAACATCTAGGTTTTTCCTTGTCAACATAGGTAAAGAAAAATCCCGATATGCCGCTGGGATATAATTCACGCCCTATCTAAAGACAGGTGGGTTATCTGTTCTCTGCTTTCTGCCTTCCACTCATAAGGAGGCCTGGCATCCACAGAAGAAACGTCGAAGTCCCAAGGAATTATTGTAGGTTGAATTACAAAACCCAAGCGAGCATTTCAGGATATATGAATTATATCATATATATAATGAAGAGACAAAAGTAAAAATTTGCTTTCATGTTTCTCCTTGAAATTAACGCATTTTATTGCCTTATAAAGATACAGGATGTATAATATGTTGATATGGTGTAATCAAAAACATTAGATAATAGGAAGAGATTTATCAGGGAAACTTTAGAATGGAAACAACGACCATACTGACCATACTTATAATAGTTCTCTTTGTGCTTGTGTTTGCCATCATCGTTTTTTCCCTAAGCGCAAAGGTTAGCGGGACAAGATATAGATATGAGGAATACAACAGACATTTAGGCAGAATGGAAGATAATCTTGAAAGGTTGTCCTCTGAATTAGGTGACTTGAGAATAAATACTATACTGTCTAAAAACAGCGAAGTTCACAGCAAGGAAGCTCAACCGCCCTGCTATATTATTCAACAGCCTCAGCCTGTAAGTGTGGCACCCGATCCTGTAATAATTAAAGTGATTACGGAGACGGATAAACCTGAGATTACAGTAATAAATAAAAATGAAAAAGAAGAACCTGTTAAAGAGGTTATTGATTCAAAAGTGGAGGAGGTTTTCAGAGAAGAGCTGGCTTTAGCAAGAAAGAAATTGATAGAGGAGGCTAAAGCCCTGGAGGAAGCCAGAATCCTTGAGGAAGCCGAAGCTAAAAAGGAAGAAAGAAGGCTTAGTCAGGAACGGGCTTTCCTAGAGGCAAACAGGTTGAAACAGAAAGCTTTGGAAGAGGCTAGGCATACTGCTCCCACCAAAGAGAGAGCATTTGACTTTGTTCTTCCGGAAGGAGATGAGTGGGAGGAGTTAGGTGTGGCAGACCTGGACTTTAGAAGGAAACCGGAGACAAAAATCGCACCTAAATTTGTTTCAGTTACGGATAACACAACAAGAAGCGGTAGAAGTTATACAGAAGAAGAGTTGAAACAGCAGATTAAGGATTAGCAAGGAGGAAAATCCTATGTATTGCAGTAACTGCGGACATGTCCTGAAAGAAACAGATATCTTTTGTAGCCAGTGCGGGCATAAAGTCAGCACTCCTTTAGCTGAAAAGCAAAAGCCTCCTGAAGAAGTTGTTTTTGACAGGAGCGGAAGAGAATCTTTATTCCGGGACCCCTTGTATGAAGAGAGATTAAAGGAAGCAAGAGAGTCGGTTAAGAAAGCTAAGAGCCCGGGAGAAGATGACTTCGTCTGGAATGTTCACCAGTTTCCGGGATCTGAAAAGCCTGTGACAGAAGATATAAATTTCCGATGGGATCAGGAGCCTGAGCCCGACCCTGTAAGGTATGAGCCTGAGAAAACATTCTCTGAGAATAAATTCCACACATATAATAAAAGCCGTGAAGAATTCCAAAAGCTTTTAGATAAAGAATACTTAAAAATTAACCAGGAGTTTGCTTTTGACCCTGAAAAGCACTTAAGAGAATCAGAAGTACAAAGAGAGATGGAGGCTCCCTTTAAGCCCTTTGATTACTGGGATGGAGAAGTTGTAAAGGGTGAGCCCAAGTTTGATACTAAAGAACTGCAAAAGGATCTTTTCCACAGGGAAATCCCGGAAGCGGAGAAAACACAGCTTATTGAAAAGATAATAGTGACAGAGACGGAAGAAGAACCTGTTAAAGACGATTTTGAAATAACCAAAACTCAGTATGTAGTCAGAGATAAGGCAATTATAGCTCCAACCATTTTACCCCAGAGTTTAAGAAAGGAAGAAAAAACGGAAGTAAAAGAGGAGTTCATAGCGCCGACACCCATAATAGAAGAGGAGAAAGAGGAAGAGGAAATCTTCGTGGAAAGTCCATCAGAGCCTGATGTGGATGAGAAACTTTCAAGATTATGGGATACAGATACCGCACCTATTCCCATAAGCTCCATCCCCCAAAAGGTGGCAAGCACTTATGAAGCAGTGGAAAAAGAAGCGGAGTACGGGGAAGAAGAGTATATTGACGGTGGATATTTCTACGAGGAACCTGAGAAAAAGGGCAGTTTCATCGGGAAACTGTTTATTGCAATCATCATTGTGGTATTGATTATCGAAGGCAGTATACTGGGTTTACGATATTTTGCCCCTGAAACAGAAGTGACAAATAAGGTGAACGAGGTACTGACGGAGATCCAACATTTTGTGGAAGATAACATTTTAAAGAAGTAGGACTTATAACAAATATTTTACGGAGGAGATTAATTTGAAACAGAAAAAGAAATGGGGATTAAAAGGAATCCTGCTGCTAGCAGTAATAATACTGGGGCTCATAGTTTTGCTCATCGGCTTTATTACTGACCTTTTATGGTTTAATGAGCTGGGATATCTGAGTGTATTCTTTAAAAAGCTGGTTACTCAACTGGAAATAGGAATACCGCTATTTATAGCACTGTCAGTTATTACCTTCCTGTTCCTGAAGCTTTTAAAGCGGGGATATTACAAGAAGGTGGAGTCTACTGAGGAAGTAAATGAGAAACGTCTTGGTCAGATTACATTTCTCATATCCATAGTCTTCGGTGCACTGGTGGCAGTGTTTGCAGCAAGAACATTGTGGTTTGAAGCTTTAAAGTTTACAAATTCAACAGATTTCAATATTTCAGACCCTCTGTTTAATTTTGATGTGTCTTTTTATGTATTTAAGCTGGCACTTATTGAGCAGCTGAATACTCTTATCATAGGCCTTGTAATAGGATACGTTATTGTAAGCGTGTTGTATTACTCTGTACTTCTTTCTATGAGAACGCCTCAGATTTATGAAACAGTTTATGAAGAGACAGATGAGGACACTTTTGAGAGCGGTGAAAATGTTCATGCTAAGAAGGGGTTTGGATTCGGCTTTGATGACTTGTTCGGCAATATGGGCAAGCAATTTCAAAGAGGCGGGAATATCAGAAGCCAGAGGAAGCCAAAAAGGCAGTTTGACGATGATAACTTCAAACAGCTTTTAAGCATTGCTCAGAAGGAGCTCATTATACTTGGTATTATTTTCTTTGTAATGCTGGCAGTGAATTTCTTCTTAAAGCAGTTTGGGCTCCTTTATTCCACTCTTGGAGTAGTGTTTGGAGCAGGGTTTGCCGATGTAAATGTAACTTTATGGATGTATAGAATTCTGATGGTGCTTTCTCTTGCTTCGGCAGTAACCTTTGCAATAGGCGTATCCAAGAGAAAGTTTAAAACAGTATTGCTGCTTCCTGTAATAATGGTAATAGTAGGTGCTGTAGGAATGGGCGCTGCAACTTTAGTTCAAAACTTCGTTGTATCTCCTGACGAGATAAACAAGGAAAGGCAGTACCTTGAATACAACATAGCCTACACTCAGTTTGCATATGCTCTTGACAGTGTAGACATCAAACCTTTCGCTGCTACTAAGAATCTTACGAAGGAAGATATAGCAAACAACCAGGAAACTATTTCAAATATCAGAATCAACGACTACGAGCCTGCAAAGAAGTTCTATAACCAGACTCAGAGTATTCGTCTTTACTATAACTTTAATGATGTAGATATAGACAGATACGTTATTGACGGGGAGTACACCCAAACCTTCTTGTCGGCCCGTGAAATTGATGAAACACTTATAAGTGAAACCTGGCTTAACCAGCATATAAAGTATACTCACGGCTACGGTATTACTTTATCAAGGGTAGATAAGGTAACTGAATCAGGACAGCCTGACATGTTGATTGACAGCGTACCTCCTGTTTCAAGAGTTCCTGAAATTCAAATCAAAAGGCCGGAGATTTACTTCGGCGAGATGACCAGAAACTATATCCTGGTAAATACTGATGAAGAGGAATTCGATTACCCAAGAGGTGATGAAAACGTATACTCCATGTATGAGGGTGATGCGGGAATCAAGATGAACATCTTAAACAGAACATTGTTTGCCATTAGGGAAAGAAGCCTTAAGCTTCTTGTTTCCACAAACATTAATTCTGATTCAAAGATTCTCATCAATAGAAATGTGCTCACCAGAGTTAAGACAATAATGCCTTATCTGTCCTACGAAAATGACCCCTATATTGCATCTATCGACGGGAATCTGTACTGGATAATCGATGCTTACACATCGAGCAACAAGTATCCATATTCTGAGCCATATACAGAAGGCACTGATATTAACTACGTTAGAAACTCAGTTAAAATAGTGATAGATGCCTATAACGGAACCACAACATATTACCTTGTAGATGACCAGGATCCTATTGCCAATACATTTATGAGCATTTATCCAGCTTTGTTTAAATCCTTTGATCAAATGCCTGAAGGTGTAAGAAAGCATATTAGGTATCCAAACACGATGCTGAACATTCAAGCTAATGTTTACACAAGATACCATATGAAGGATGTAAGAGTATTCTATCAAGGTGAGGATATCTGGGATGTGGCAAGAGAAATCGTTGGCACACAGGAAGTAGTAGTTACACCTACTTACTATATCTTCAAGCTGCCTGGTGAAGAGAAGGCAGAATTTGTAAACACCATTGCCTACACTCCAAAGGATAAGAGGAACATGATGGCTCTGCTTGTTGCAAGAAATGATGGAGCAGATTATGGAAAGCTTGTGCTTTATCAACTGCCTAAAGACAGAATCATATATGGACCTATGCAGATTGAAGCACAGATTGACCAGCATCCTGAGATTTCAAAAGAGTTTTCATTATGGAACTCTTCAGGCTCAAACTACTCAAGAGGAAACTTGTTCATCATACCTATTGAAGAAAGCCTTCTCTATGTAGAGCCTGTTTACCTGGAAGCTGTTAACTCTTCACTGCCTGAGGTTAAGAGAGTTATCGTAGCTTACGGTGATAAGATAGCTTATGAAGCAACTTTATCAAAAGCCCTTGAATCTCTCTTTGGAGCAGAGGAAGAAAAACCTGGAATTCCTGGAGATGTAAACGGCAACGGTCAGGATACTTCAATTCAATCCTTGATTGAAAAAGCTGCAAAGGCATATGAAGATGCTTTAGCTGCACAAAAAGAAGGAAGATGGGCAGATTATGGAACACACATGCAAAGACTTGAAAATTATCTGACCACTCTGGAAAGCCTGGCAGGAAGAGACTCCTATTCTGAAATACCTGAATCGGTGTTGATTGAAGAGTAAGAGTTTTGCTTAAGAATTAATGTGATGGCGGGCACAAGGGCTGTGCCCGCTGATTTATGAAAAGAAGGAGTATTATAAATGCTGGAATATGATTTTGATAAAATGCTGTATAAAATCCCAAAAGAGAATCATACTCGGGAGGACATAATTACCATTTTAAAAAATCATCCCGAGATTAAATTTGTTTCCCTTGTAGGAGTGGATATTGGAGGTCACGATACAGATGAAAAGATACCTGTGGCCGCTTTTATTAAGGATATAGAAAAGGTTCTTGCCTCAGGAGTTCAAACTGACGGATCCAGTGTTCATCTTCCCGGTATTGCAGATCTTCACAATGCGAAGGTTGATATAGTGCCTGATCTGGATGTGAACTGGTATGTGGACCATAACTACATAAATAAGGATTACAAGACAGGCCTTCCCATAGGTACATTAAGGATACCATCCTTTCTTGTTCATAATGATACGTCAGATGTAGGCTCCAGAGTCATACTTAGAGATACTGTGGAAAATTTCAATATGGAGCTTAGAGAGTTGATTAAAAAGTATCCTTATGTTCTTGAATCCACAGGGATTTCTTCTATTGAAGATATTGAATCCTTTGAGCTTACCTGTGCTACGGAGCTGGAGTTTTGGGTTAAAACGCCTGATGATAAAGCTGACAGGGAGCAGTTGACAACTGCTCAATCCATGAAAGAACAGTATTGGAAGAGAACCATAGGGCCTGTAAGAACTGCTCTTGAAAGGTCCATAATGATCCTTGACAGATACGGTTTTGAAACGGAAATGGGCCACAAGGAAGTAGGAGGCGTCAAAGCAAAGCTTGGCAATACGGGAAACTATGACCACATAATGGAGCAGTTGGAAATTGACTGGCGCTATTCAAACGCTTTACAGTCTTGTGACAATGAGAACCAGGTGAAATATGTGATAAAGGATGTGTTCACCCTTCACGGACTTGAAGTAACCTTTATGGCAAAGCCTATTGAAGGAGTAATAGGTTCAGGAAAACATACCCATATGGGAATTGCCGCAAGATTAAAAGATGGAGAAATAATTAATCTATTTTCACCCATAAAACCTGAGGAGGACTTTTTAACTCCTATCGGCTACGGTGCCATGATGGGAATACTTAAAAACTATGAGGTGATAAATCCTTTTATAAGCTCTTCAAACGATGCTTTTAACAGGCTTAAACCGGGTTTTGAGGCTCCCGTATGTACAGTCTGTTCCTTAGGCCACAGTGCAAAGAAGCCTTCCAGAAACAGAACAGTTTTAATTGGTTTAGTCAGGGATTTAAGAAATCCCCTCGCTACAAGGTTTGAGCTTAGAGCCCCTAATCCAAAGAGTAACACTTACCTTGTTGCAGCTTCTTCCTATATGGCAATGCTGGATGGAATTAAAGCTGCTCTTGAAAACAAAAAAACTTCCAAAGAGCTGGAAGCCTCATTGAGCAAGGCTTATGGTGACAAAGACTTTTATCTTGAGAAGAACAGAGAGTACAGAAGCGAACGGGATTTGTTTGATGAATATACTCATGAAGAAAGAGAAAGGCTTTACGGCTTTGTGCCAAGGACTGTCTGGGAAAATTTACAGGCCTTTGATAAATTCCCTGATAAGCTAAAGGTGTTCATGCTGGATGATGTAATGCCTGAAGCCACACTGGATTCATACAGACAAGCCCTCCTTCAGACATGGGAAAAAGAACTGTATAACAGAATCATACCTGAAGTAATGGATCTTGTGAGAGATTGCAAGAAGCTTCATGACGATGATGACTGTGTAGATTTTGATATTGCCAAGTGGAAAGAGATCCAGGAGATGAGGGTTTATCTTGGCCAGGACACTTTAAGCGATATGTGTCTTTTAACAAGAATAAAGGAAGCTCTAAAAAACAAGGACTATGAAACTGCCAGCAACCTGCAGATAGAAATGCAAGCTGTGGAGGAAAGACTAGTGGAAGTATATATCATATATAAGAAGAATCTGTTTTCGAGGTGATTAAAGTAAAATGCTGGATATTAAAAGAATCAGAGAAGACTATGAAATAATAAAAGAACAAATTGAGTCAAGGCAAGCAGGAGACTTTGGTTTAAGTTTAGTGCCGCCTCTTGATGAAAAGAGGAGAGCTCTTCTTTCGGAAGTGGAGGCTATGAAGCATGAACAGGGTAAAGCCTCCAAAAGGATTCCTGTTCTTAAGAAAGAAGGTAAAGATACTTCAGCTTTAATGGACGAACTAAAGGCTATGTCTGAAAGGATAAAGGGACTGGATAATGAAGTATCTAAAATAGAAGATGAGATTAGAAATGTTCTCTTGAACATTCCCAACACTCCCCAAAAAAGAGTGCCAGTTGGAAAAGATGACAGCGCAAATGTTGAAGTTAGAAAATGGGGAGAACCAAAAAAGTTTAGCTTTGAACCTAAGCCTCACTGGGATGTGGGAGCTGATCTTGACATCCTTGACTTTGAAAGAGCATCAAAGATTGCAGGCGCAAGATTTACAGTCTATAAGGGTTTAGGTGCAAGACTTGAAAGAAGTTTAGTAAACTTCATGTTGAACCTTCACACAGAAGAACATGGCTTTACAGAGATTCTGCCTCCTTTCATGGTGAATAGAAATGCTATGACAGGTACAGGTCAGCTTCCAAAGTTTGAAGATGATATGTTTCATCTTCCTTCAAAGGATTTCTTCTTAGTACCTACAGCTGAAGTTCCTGTAACAAATTTACTGGCAGATGAAATGTTAGCAGAAAAGGACCTCCCTATATATTACACAGCTTACACGCCCTGCTTCAGAAAAGAGGCAGGCTCTGCAGGAAGGGATACGAGAGGCTTAATAAGGCAGCATCAGTTTAATAAAGTAGAGCTTGTAAAATTTTCAAAGCCGGAAGACTCCTATGATGAGCTTGAAAGTCTTACTAAAGCAGCGGAAGAGGTCCTCATAAGGCTGGGCCTTCCCTACAGAGTAGTAATTCTTTCAACAGGTGATTTAGGCTTCTCTTCAGCCATGACATATGACATTGAAGTTTGGATGCCAAGCTACGGAAGGTATGTGGAGATTTCCTCCTGCTCAAACTTTGAGAGCTTCCAAGCAAGAAGAGCAAATATTAGGTATAGAAAGGAAGATGGTGGAAAGCCGGAATTCGTTCATACCCTTAATGGTTCAGGCCTTGCGGTGGGGAGAACTGTAGCGGCAATTTTAGAAAACTTTCAGGAAGAAGACGGCACTGTAACTGTGCCTGAGGTTTTAAGAGCATATATGGGAACAGATAAAATAGTATAAAGGAGGATTACAGTTTGGCAACCATAGGAATAATTTTCGCCATTTATCTTGGCTTAATGGTGTACATAGGTTTTCGTTTTTATAGCAGAACCTCCAACATCTCGGACTACATTTTAGGAGGCAGAAAGCTTAACAGCTGGGTTGCCGCCATGTCGGCACAGGCATCGGATATGTCAGGGTGGTTGCTCCTGGGACTCCCGGGCACCGCCTATATTCTTTACACAGGAACATCGGAAGCTATATGGACAGCCATAGGCCTTTGGATAGGAACATATCTCAACTGGCTCTTTGTGGCAAAAAGACTTAGAGCCTACACTCAAGTGGCAAGCGACGCTTTGACGATTCCTGATTTCTTTGAAAAGAGGTTCAGGGACAATAAGCATATTTTAAGGTCCATATCAGCTATCTATATCGTAATCTTTTTCTTAGTCTATACCAGTGCCCAGTTTGCGGCAGGAGGAAAACTCTTTTCCACAATCTTCGGCATGAACTACGTAGTAGGCATGATTATAGGTGCCGCAATCATACTAGCCTATACGGCTCTTGGTGGATTTACAGCAGTATGCTGGACAGATACTATTCAAGGAACTATTATGTTTTTCGCACTTATAATAGTGCCTATAGCAGCCGCTTCCAGCATGGGAGGATGGGCAGAGGTGTCAGTAAGGCTTTCACAGCTTACGCCTGAAACCTTGGGATTCTTACCTGAGCTTAACGGAAAAGTCAACCATATGCTGTTGGCATCAAGCCTGGGCTGGGGATTGGGCTACTTCGGGCAGCCCCATATCCTCGTAAGATTTATGGGGATTCAATCCCCTGATGCCATAAGAAAATCAAGGGTAATAGCTATGGTATGGGTAACCATGACCTTGGGCGGAGCTATACTGGTAGGTATTATTGGTAAAGCAATGTTGCCGGATTTAGCTGACCCTGAAACTGTGTTTATGAATATGCTGACTCATATGTTTAACCCTGTAATAGCAGGAATCTTAATTACAGCTATATTAGCTGCTATAATGAGTACTGCATCATCACAGCTTTTAGTTTCCGCATCATCTGTTTCAAAAGACTTGTTTGCAACTCTATTTAAAATAGATGAAAAGGATCACAGGCTTGTTTGGATCTCAAGACTTACAGTAGTTCTCATTGCAGTTTTTGCCATGGTAATAGCCTTCAATCCTCAAAGCTCAGTCTTTGGCTTAGTAGCCTCTGCCTGGGGAGGCTTTGGGTCCGCCTTTGGCCCTCTCATTCTCTTCTCGCTCTTCTTTAGAAGAATGACAAGGCAAGGTGCTATTGCCGGAATGCTGGCAGGGGGAATTACAGACGTTGTATGGTTCTATTCTTCTGGTGGGATCTTCAATATATATGAAATTATCCCCGGATTTTTAATAGGTTCCATAGTGATTGTAGCAGTGAGCCTTCTCACTAAACCCGATGAAGAAATAATGAAAGAGTTTGACTCTGTAAAAACTACGAAATTCAATTAATGATTACCAAGAGGGGCTTCCTCTCAGGAAGCCTCTTTTTTAATTGGCAAAAGATGTTCCGTAAAACAGTAAGGAAAGATTCACGGCATGGTAAGACCTTGACTAAAGGACAAGTGCTGTTCATAATAGTGGCAAAGAGGGGGTTCGACAAACTAGACAATATATTGCAGTTTAAACAGACACTATTTTATTGCCTGGATTTAACGAAGGGTTAGAGAGAAGGTTATTAT
>JAAZGD010000021.1 GCA_012511395.1 Clostridiales bacterium | reverse complement strand
TCCCTTACAGCCTTTTTACTTTCTCTTCTGTAATCCCCTTCAAGAACTGATTTATCAATCTCATCTATAAACACCGATTCCTCGGAATAATCCATATTACCATATAACATTCTCACATTGGCGCTTAGAAGATAGAGCTTTTCCTTGGCCCTTGTCATTCCCACATAACACAGCCTTCTTTCCTCCTCCATCTCGGAAGAATCGTAAAGCTTTCTTCTGCTTGGGAAAAGCCCGTTTTCCATGCCTGTAATAAATACTACGGGAAACTCTAAACCCTTTGAGCTGTGAAGAGTCATAAGGCTTACATAATCATCCTCATCCTGTGTAAGAATTTCTTCCTTAACAAGTACCATGGTTTCTAAAAACTCGGTGAGGTTAATGTTTTGGTTTTCCTTCTCTGTTTCTATAATAACTGATTTAAATTCCATCAGGTTATCGATTCTTGCTTCTGCCTCCACAGTTTTTTCTAAGAGCAATGCATCAAGATACCCTGTTTCCTTAAGAAGCCTCTCATATACCTTAAGGATTGGAACGTAATCCTTTTCCTCTGATATGCTGTCTATGGCAGCAATAAAACTCCTTATTTCCTTTCCCTGTTTATCAGAAAGGCTTGAAAGCACCTCTTCTTCATGAAGGCTTTCAAAGAGAGAAATATTCTTTGCACTTGCATAGCCTTGAATTTTTTCAAGAGTTTTCTCACCTATTCCTCTTTTTGGCACGTTTAAAATTCTTAGCAAGCTTTCACCTTCATTAGGATTCGCCACAAGCCTCATATAGGACAGGATATCCTTTATCTCTTTTCTTTCATAGTACCTTATGCTTCCAAAAATTCTATAGGGAATCCCTCTTCTCACCATGGCTTCCTCAAGTCTTCTGGACTGGGCATTATTTCTATATAAAACGGCGAAGGATTTATAGCCGTAGCCTTTAGTTCCCACAAGCCTTGAAATTTCAGAAGCCGTGTAATGAGCCTCCTCCCTATCATCATCAAGGCGAAAATACTTTATCTTTTCCCCTTCTTCCTTTTTTGTCCACAGGCTTTTTTCTTTTCTGTCAAAGTTGTTTCTGATTACACTGTTTGCACCCTTTAATATGTTGCCCGTGGACCTATAATTCTCTTCCAGCTTCACAACCTTGGCATTTTTAAAATCCTTTTCAAAGTCCAGGATATTTCTGATGTCAGCTCCTCTCCACTGATAGATGCTCTGGTCATCATCTCCCACCACACAAATATTTCTATGGCTTTCGGAAAGCATTTTCACAATCATATACTGAATGAAGTTTGTATCCTGGTATTCGTCTACGGTCACATAGGAAAACCTGTCTTGATACTTCTTCAATACTTCCTTATGCTCTTTAAACAACCTTACTGTATTTAAAAGAAGGTCATCGAAATCCATGGAATTATTGTTTTTCAATACTCTGTCATACTCCTTTGCCACCTCATAAACCTTCTCATTATGAGGCAGATCCATGTTTTCATCCCGCCATTCCTCGTATGACTTATCAACTCCTTTACAGGAGCTTATAACAGACAGTATATATGCAGGTGATATCGCCTTTTCATCTATATTCTTTTCCTTTAGGATTCTCTTTACCACAGCCTTTTGATCCTGAGGATCATAGACAGTAAAGCTTGAAGAATATCCTGTATAGATGTGCTCCATCCTTAATATTCTCATACAAGCCGAGTGAAATGTTAATATCCACATGGAGGAAGCGTCTCCCACCATTCTTTCCAGTCTGTCCCGCATTTCTTTCGCAGCTTTGTTGGTAAAGGTTACAGCCAATATCCTATAGGGCGCCACTCCTCTTTCCCTGATTAAATACGCTATCCTATGGGTTATGGTGCTGGTCTTCCCAGAACCTGCCCCTGCCAATATCAATAAAGGCCCTTCAGTACAAAGAGCCCCGTCTTTTTGTTGATCGTTTAGGTTGTCAAGACTGCTCATAAATTCCATATCCTCCAGCCATCATTATATCAAATACGGTGAAGATTTGTAACTTTAAAGGTTACCTCCCGCTCATGAAATAGTATATAATAATGATAAATAAAAGGAGGTAAGTAAATGAAGAAGACAAAGGGTTTCATTAACGAATTCAAGGAATTCATCAGACGGGGCAATGTAATGGATATGGCTGTGGGCATAATAATGGGCTTCGCCTTTACAGCTATTGTGAACTCTCTTGTAAACGATATAATCATGCCCCTTATAGGCTTAATCTTTGGCGGGATCGATTTCACTTCTTTGAAAATAGTAATAACTGAAGCTCAAGGAGATATCCCCGAAGCCGCCGTTTACTACGGCAATTTTATCCAGGCCATTGTGGACTTTTTGCTTATAGCCTTCTCTGTATTTGTAATTATCAAGCTCATAAACAACTTCCACAAAAAGAAGGAAGAAGAAGCAGAAGCGCCTAAAGAGCCGGCTGAAGATACACTTCTCTTAAGAGAAATAAGGGACCTTTTGAAAAAGTAGATCCATATAAAAAGCCGGGGCCTGTTAAATGACCCCGGTTTTTATTTTTTCATTTACTTGATAATCTCAGCAACTACTCGATAATCTCAACTACTACTCCCGAACCTACAGTTCTTCCGCCTTCTCTTATAGCGAATCTTAAGCCTTCTTCGATTGCGATAGGTGTCACATGTTCAATTGTCATTTTTATGTTATCTACTGGTAAACACATTTCAACACCTTCAGGTAATGAAAGGTCTCCTGTTACGTCTGTTGTTCTAAAGAAGAACTGTGGTCTGTAGCCG
>JAAZGD010000124.1 GCA_012511395.1 Clostridiales bacterium | reverse complement strand
TAAGGTAATTCCTGGGACTGCTTTTATTTACAGAAAGCATAAGAGACAGTTTTTTCCTGTTTCCGTTAATTAGAAGGGTGAGGCGATCGTGGTCCTGCTGCGATATCCTCTCAATTCTACCGCCTTCAATTTCCGTCTTTAATTCCTTTACCAGGGCAGACAGTACTATGCCGTCAAAGGCCATTTGATATACCTCTTTCTATAATGTATACTAAATTATGTTACCATATATTGCGTAAAATAGGAGAATTTATCATGATAAAAAGCATGACAGGCTTTGGTAAAGCTGAGTCTTCAGGCGCTCTGAAAAACATAGTGTGTGAAATTAAAGCCTTGAATTTCAGATATCTGGAAACAACAGTAAGGCTCCCCAGAAAATATGGCTTTTTGGAGGAGGCAATAAAGTCCAAAGTGAAGGAGAATTTAAAAAGAGGCAAGGTGGAAGTCTATATTTATATAGACAGCATCACAGATTCCGACATTAAGGTTGTGGTGGACAAGAACCTGGCCCGGCAATACTATTCAGAGCTTTTAGAGCTGCAAAAAGTCTTAGGCCTAAAGGAAAGCCCTGATCTTAAAATGATTACGGGGTTACCTGATGTTATAAAGCAGCTTCCTGCGGTTTTGGATGAAGTGGAGATTATGACAGAGGTTTTAGCGCCTTTAACGGAGGCTCTGGAAAAGCTGGATGGGATGAGGTTGTCTGAAGGGGAAAAATTAAAAGAGGATATGGAAAAGAGAGTTCTGCTGATTCTAAAAGCTCTTTCCTTTATAGAAGAAAGGGCTCCTCTTGTGTCAGCTTTTTACAAGGAAAAGCTGGAATCAGGGATTAATGAGCTTCTTAAAGACAATATATCCATAAAAGAAGACAGGATACTTTTGGAGGTGGCAATATTTGCAGACAGATCCAATATCGACGAAGAAATTGTAAGGTTAAAAAGCCATATGGAGCAGTTTACAAAGCTTCTCGGTGAAGAAGAGGAGTCTGCAGGTAAAAAAATGGACTTTCTTGTACAGGAGATGAACAGGGAAGCAATCACAATAGGTTCAAAAGCAAATGATATTGAAATTACCTCGAAGGTGCTTTTAATTAAATCGGAGATAGAGAAAATCAGGGAGCAGGTACAGAATATAGAATAAGCTTATCGTTGCTTGTAGGTTCAAAGTGTGATAATATGTTATGTCATATAAATGCGTTCTCTTTATGTAAAGGATTGATATGAGAAAAGGACAGTTGTTTATTATTTCAGGGCCGTCTGGGGCAGGTAAAGGTACTATTTGCCGGGAGCTTGTAAAGGAATCAAATGTTATGTTTTCTGTGTCCTATACCACAAGAGAACCAAGGCCCGGTGAAAAGGAAGGAGTGGAGTACTTCTTCGTCACAAAAGGGAGGTTTCAGGAGCTTATTGAAGAAGAGAAACTCCTGGAGTATGCCCTGAACTTTGAGAATTTCTACGGCACGCCCAAGGCGCCGGTGCTTTTGGCAATAGAGGAAGGTAAAGATGTAATCCTCGATATAGATATTAAAGGGGCATTGAGCATAAAAAAGAATTATCCTGACGGAATTTTCATATTTATCCTGCCTCCTTCAATGTCGGAGCTTAGAAAACGAATTACAGGAAGAGGAACAGAGCTTCCGGAAGCAATAGCCTTGAGGATGAAGGGAGTGCTTAAGGAGGTCTCTTATATAGACAAGTATGACTATTGCGTGGTTAATGATCAGCTTCATGAAGCTGTTTCGAGGGTAAAAGCCATTATGATGGCAGAGCATTCAAGAGTTTCTGCTGACATATATAAATTGATAGAAACGTATAAGGAGGAAATATAATGTTATATCCGTCTATAAATGAACTGAAGAAGAAAGTGGATTCCAGATATACTCTCGTTATTCTGGCCGCAAAAAGAGCCAGAGATATTTTAAGCGGAAAGCCTATCCTGACAGAAGCAGCAGCTGAAAAGCCTGTTTCTATTGCTGCCAATGAAATAGCAGAGGATTTAATTACTTATAAAAGAGAAAAATAAAGTGGGAGAAGAAGATATATTTTCCCCAAAAAACCGTTGCAAAGGCAACGGTTTTGTTATAAAATACAGGACGGTCTTACTTTAAGACTGAAGATGTAAAGGAACTTATTAAAATGCACATCGGGCACTTGGTTTTGAAAAAGCAGAGCAAAAGCCTGATGGAAGTAAAAAAACCAGGAGGAAATTAATTATGGCAGTAGTATCAATGAAGCAATTGCTTGAAGCCGGAGTACACTTCGGCCATCAGACAAGAAGATGGAACCCCAAGATGGCGCCCTATATCTTTACTGAAAGAAACGGCATTTATATTATCGACCTGCAAAAGACAGTAAAGAAAATTGAAGAGGCATATCAGTTCATCAATGAAGTGGCGAAAAAGGGTATGCCCGTTCTTTTTGTAGGAACTAAAAAACAGGCTCAGTCAGCAGTTATGGAAGAAGCGCTTCGATGCGGTCAGTATTTCGTAAACGAAAGATGGCTGGGAGGCATGTTGACCAACAACAAAACCATTAAAGAAAGAATAACAAGGTTAAACGAGATTAAAGACATGGAGGCTGACGGAACCTTTGAGAAGCTTTCGAAGAAAGAGGTTAGCAAGCTGAACCTGGAGATGGAGAGGCTGGAAAAGTTTTTAGGCGGTATAAAGGATATGGAAGGAATGCCGGGAGCATTATTTGTGGTTGATCCGAAGAAGGAGAGAATTGCCGTCAGAGAAGCTCATATCCTTGGAATTCCGGTGGTAGGAATTGCAGACACAAACTGTGACCCTGATGAACTGGATTTCGTTATTCCTGCAAATGACGATGCCATAAGAGCTGTTAAGCTCATAGTATCCTGTATGGCAGATGCAGTAATAGAGGCTAATCAAGGTGAATCCTTTGTAATTGAAGAAGAACCACAGGAACAGAAAGAAGAGATAGAAGAATCCGTTTTAGAGGATGAGGAAGATGAAGTTAGAGAAACGGAGGAAGAATAATTGGCAATTACAGCGACTATGGTAAAAGACCTGCGTGAGCAAACAGGTGCAGGCATGATGGATTGTAAGAATGCTTTAGTAGAAGCTGAAGGATGTATGGACAAGGCTGTCGATATATTAAGGGAAAAGGGCATCGCAAAGGCTGGGAAGAAGGCTGACAGAGTAGCTTCGGAAGGAATCGTAAGGATTGCATTCTCTGACAGTATGGATAAAGCATCAATAATTGAAGTAAACTCGGAGACTGACTTTGTGGCAAAAAACCAGGAGTTTGTGGATTTTGTGGAAGCTCTTGCCGAAAAAGTTCTGGAGCTTGAAGAAAATGACCCTAAAGCTTTTTTTGAAATGAGCTTGGGAGAAGAAACTGTTAAGGAAGCTCTTGTTTCTAAAATAGCAAAAATCGGTGAAAACCTTTCCATAAGAAGATTTGAAAAGAAAGGTGAATCCGGTGTTGTTTACCATGGCTATGTTCATGGAAACGGTAAAATAGGAGTGCTGGTAGGCTTAAGGACAGATGGGGACAAGGAAGAGACAAGGGTGCTGGGTAAGGATTTAGCTATGCAGATAGCTTCCATGAATCCAAAATTTATTAAAGAGGAAGATGTGGACAAAGAGTACCTGGACCACGAAAAGAAGGTGCTGACTCAGCAAGCTCTTAATGAAGGCAAAAGCCCTGAAATGGCAGATAAAATTGCCTTGGGTAAATTAAAAAAGGAGATAAAGGACATCTGTCTTCTTGAGCAAAAGTTTGTGAAGGATCAGGACTTGACGGTAAAGCAGTATGTAGAAGAAAGCGCTAAGGCTCTTGGCAAGGATATATCCGTTGTATCCATGATGAGATATGAAGCAGGAGAAGGTATAGAAAAAAAGGAAGAGGACTTTCTTGAAGAAGTGATGAAGCAGATTAAAGAGTGAAGGACATAATAATAAGCACCGGACTTAATCAAGTTCGGTGCTTTTAAGTAGAGAAGGGGAGGTATATGAAACCTTTAAATTCAATGGAAATTCTGGACACTGTAATTGAAACGGGAGTTAAAAAGTCAGAAGGAAGCTTTCTCAAGCTTTCCATTCTGGGGTTTTTAGCAGGAGGCTTTATTGCCATGGCTGCAGCAGGCTCCAATATGGCGGCTTTTAACCTCTTAATGAATCCTGATACATACGGCCTTGGCAGAGCTGTGGCAGGAGCTCTTTTT
Source organism: Clostridiales bacterium (assembly GCA_012511395.1). GTDB lineage: Bacteria > Bacillota > Clostridia > Peptostreptococcales > Anaerovoracaceae > JAAZGD01. The sequence continues at coordinate 12,299 of JAAZGD010000124.1, read as the reverse complement.
TCAGTGGGACTGATGCTGGTAGTAACAGCTGGAGCAGAGCTTTTTACAGGCAATGCCCTTATGGCAGCCGGACTTTTCAGAAGACGAATATCATTTAAAGGAATGATGAGAAACTGGGCCATCGTATACATAGCAAATCTTATAGGCTCATTGTTTATTGCATATATTGTAACCTCCTCCGGCCTTTTGGACTCAGGGAGTCATCTCCTTGGAGCCTTAACGGTAAAGATCGCCGCAGGCAAAACGGGCTTAGGCTTTCACCAGGCCTTTCTGCTGGGCATACTTTGTAACTGGCTCGTATGCTTGGGAGTATATGTAGCTTACGGCGCCGATACTATGACGGGAAAGCTTTTAGGCTGTTTTTTCCCCATTTGGCTCTTTGTTACGGCAGGCTTTGAGCATAGCGTAGCTAACATGTATTATATTCCAGCAGGAATAATGGCAAAAAGTATGGCTGACTACGGCTTTCTCTCTCAGGTGTCCACAGAGGCACTTTCAAATTTAAACCTTTATGGGTTTTTTATTACAAATCTCATTCCTGTCACCCTTGGTAATATTGTGGGAGGCAGTCTGTTGGTGGCGGGAGCCTACTATCTGGCTTACAAAGAAAGATAAATCGTGATATAATTATTTCTGGCCGTTCCTCGTGATTAAAAGGTACTTCCAAAGGAGAAACTTATGAAACCAAAATACAAGCGTGTTCTGATAAAAATCAGCGGCGAAGCTCTTGCAGGTGAAGACAGAGTAGGAATAAATGAAGAAGTATTAAACAAGGTGGCTTTGGAAATAAGGGAAGTTCAAAAGTTGGGAGTGGAAATAGGTATCGTTGTAGGAGGAGGCAATTTCTGGCGCGGAAAAACCTCCAAAAGCATGGATAGAGCCACAGCAGATTATATGGGAATGCTGGCAACGGTAATCAACTCCTTGGCCTTAAAGGATGCTCTTGAATCAAAGGGTTTAAAAACAAGAGTCCATACGGCAATAGAGATGAGAGCCGTGGCAGAACCTTATATAAGATTGAGAGCCATGAAACAGCTTTCAAACAAAGAGGTGGTTATCTTTGGCGCAGGGACAGGCAGCCCCTTCTTTTCAACCGATACTACAGCCGCACTAAGGGCAGCGGAAATCGAAGCAGATGTTATACTTTTAGCTAAAAATGTAGACGCAGTATATGAGGAGGACCCTGAAAAGAATCCAAATGCAAAAAAGTATGACAGAATAACATTTCAGGAAATTCTCGAAAATCACCTAGAAGTAATTGACTCCACAGCAGCCAGCTTATGTATGGACAACAACATCCCCGTGCACATATTTGGCATAGGAGAAGAAGGAAACATAGTAAAAGCTGTTTTAGGAGAAACCATAGGAACTCTCATTACTTAGGGAAAAAGGAGGAGAAAAAGATGGATAAAGAAGTTATAGATATAGTTAATGAAAAGAGTGAAAAGGCTTTGTCTTTTCTTAGGGATGAGATGAATACAGTAAGAGCAGGGAAAGCCAATCCTGCATTGCTTGACAGAATAATCATAGATTACTATGGAACTCCTTCTCCCTTGAAAAACATTGCAAACATTTCGGCACCTGATCCAAGAACCTTGCAGATAACACCTTTTGATCCTTCTACTGTATCCCTTATTGAAAAGGCAATACAGATAGCAGACCTTGGTATTAACCCTTCAAACGATGGGAAGAATATCAGACTTGCCATACCTCAGGTTACAGAGGAAAGAAGAAAAGAACTGACAAAGGTTGTTAAAAAGATGGGGGAGGAGGCCAAAATTATTTTAAGGAACTTCAGAAGAGAGGCTAACGACACAATCAAAAAGCAGGAAAAGGAAAAAGAAATAACAGAAGACGATCTTAAGACAGAGCTGGATGAAATACAGAAAATAACAGACAAATTCATTAAAGAAGTGGACGATATAATAGAAGCCAAGGAAAAGGAGATTATGGAGGTCTGATAAGGCCTCCTTTTATAAGAGTGGAAGACTATATGAAAGAAAATGTGCCCTGCCACGTTGCTGTAATAATGGACGGTAACGGAAGGTGGGCAAAGAAAAGGAATCTTCCCAAAATGGCAGGCCACAGGCAGGGTATGGTTTCCATGAAGGAAATTATTAAGCATGCTTCTGCCCTGGGCATTAAATATCTTACCGTCTATGCTTTCTCTACTGAAAACTGGAAAAGAAGCAATGAAGAGGTGAAAGGGATCTTTAACCTTCTCGTAAGCTTTGTAGATAAGGAATTGAGAGAGCTTCATAAAAATAACGTTAAGGTGAACATCCTTGGGGACTATTTGAAGCTTCCCGGTGACGCCATAGAAAGAATTGAAAAGACGCTTTCTACAACAAAGGATAACACGGGGCTCGTCTTTAACATTGCGTTGAATTACGGAGGAAGAAGAGATATTCTTGAAGCTTTGAAAGCTGTTTTACAGGATATGAAAACAGAGGCTTTAAAGGAAGAAGGGATTGAAGAAGAGTATTTCAAAAAAATGTTGTCTACAGGAAGGCTGAATATACCGGATCCCGATTTAATAATCAGAACATCGGGGGAAATGAGACTCTCCAATTTTCTTTTATGGGAAAGTGCCTATGCGGAATTGGTTTTTTCACAAGTTCTATGGCCTGACTTTACGAAGGAAGACTTTGATAAATGCATTGGGGAATATAATGAAAGACAGAGACGTTTCGGGGGAAGACAGGAGTTGGATAAAGTATGAAGAAGAGAGTGATATCAGGTCTCATAATGCTGCCTCTTTTGGCAGTTGTATATGTTGGAGGGGACCTTCTGCTTTTGTGCTTAATGGCAGTTTCCATCATAGGGCTTAAAGAATTTTACGGAGCTTTTAATGAACTGTCTGTGAAAGGCAACATGTACATAGGTACAGGTTTTACCTTGCTTTTGTATCTTTCTCTTGCCATGAACAGGATAGAGGATTTTCTGCTGCCGATGCTTTTTGCCATGATTTTCATAAGCTTTGCAACCTCCATAATATCCTATGATAAAAGTCATATATGGGATCCTCTCGTTACAATTACGGGAGTAGTATATATATCATTTCTCAGTATCCACTTAGGTTTGTTACAGATGACAGAGGCCCCTGTTTTAATTTGGCTCAGTATTCTCACTGCCTTCGGCACAGATATATTTGCTTTCTTTTCAGGGTATTTTTTTGGAAAGCACAAGCTGCTTCCCAAGGTCAGCCCTAAAAAAACTGTGGAAGGATCCTTGGGCGGTATTGTGGGGAGCATTTTGCTTTCCGCTGTATTCATGGCAATCTTCAGCCCGGAGTTGATTGTTCACGGTCTGATAATCGGCGCTGTGGGAAGTTTCTTTGCCCAGGCAGGCGATCTGACCGCTTCCTTTATCAAGAGAAAAACGGGGATAAAGGACTTTGGAACCTTAATACCGGGTCACGGCGGTGTATTGGATCGGTTTGACAGCATTTTGTTTACTGCACCTTTTGTTTATTACTATTCAATTTTCATACTGGGATAAAAAATGAAGAGAATTTGTGTTCTGGGAAGCACCGGCTCCATTGGAGTTCAGGGGCTTAAGGTTATTTATGAAAATAAAGACAGGTTCAAGGTGTCGGTGCTTACCTGCAATAAAAATATTCATCTTTTGAGGGAACAGATAATCCTTCATAAACCTGAAGCAGTTGTGGTGGCAGATGAAGAAGGGGGAAGAGCCTTAAGGAAGGAGTTCCCGGGCCTTGAGGTGCTGATTTCAATTGAAGGCTTAATAGAGGCAGTGTCCTCAGCTCATGACATGATTTTAAACGGAATAGTGGGCATTGCGGGACTTTTGCCAACCTATTACGGATTAAAGAATAAAAATTCCGTGGCCTTGGCAAACAAGGAAGCCTTGGTGACAGGAGGCCATATCATTATGGAACTGTCACAGAAAACAGGCGCTTCAATAATCCCTGTAGACAGTGAACACAGCGCGATTTTCCAGTGTCTTGAAGGGAATAAGCAAACCTATGTCAAAAGGCTGATCCTTACAGCTTCGGGAGGCCCCTTTTTAGGCAAGTCCTTGAAGGAGCTTTCCAAAGTAACGGTTAAAGAAGCTTTAAACCACCCTAAATGGTCCATGGGCAGGAAGATTACAATTGATTCCGCAACATTGATGAATAAGGGCCTTGAGATTATTGAAGCAAGGTGGCTTTTTAACCAGGATTATAAAAACATCGATGTGGTGATTCATAAAGAGAGCATTGTTCACAGTATGGTGGAGTTTATAGATGGTTCCATTCTTGGGCAAATGGGTAAACCTGATATGAGAGTGCCTATTTCCTATGCTTTATCCTATCCTGAAAGACTGGCTTCTTTTGAAGATGGCCCGGACTTTTTAAAAGAAGGAAGCAGCCTTTCTTTCTCACAGCCTGACTATGACACCTTTAAATGCCTCGATTTAGCGAGACAGGCAGGGGAAATGGGAGGAAGCTATCCTGTAGCATTGAATGGAGCAAACGAAGTCCTGGTACACAGATTTTTAAAGGGTGAGATTCCGTTTTTGGGAATACAGGAAGGCGTAGAAAGAGCACTTTCAAATCATAAGGGCGTGCGTAACCCCAAGCTTGAAGAAATACTTAAAATCGATGAAGAAGTGAGAAATAGTATATGACAATTGTTTATGCATTGATAATTTTTGCAATCCTTATACTGGTCCATGAGCTAGGTCATTTTATAACGGCTAAAATGTTCGGAGTTAAGGTAAATGAGTTCGCTTTAGGCATGGGACCTGCATTGTACAAAAAGCAGGGCGGGGAAACTGTTTTTTCTGTCCGTGCGATTCCCATAGGCGGGTTTTGTTCCATGGAAGGGGAGAATGAAGACTCAGAGGATGAACGGGCATTTAATAAAAAGCCTGCCGGTAAAAGGGCGGTAATTTTGGCGGCCGGATCTTTCATGAATTTAATGCTGGCAATAATTATTTTTTCCCTTATACTTTTTTCTTTGGGCTATGCTCAAACCACACTTTCAGAAGTTAAAGCAGGATCTCCCGCAGAAAAAGCAGGATTGCTTGAAGGGGATAAAATAGTATCCGTAGACGGAACCACCATTAAGAAATGGGAGGATGTAGTAGGAATCGTTTCTTCGAAGGAGCCCGGGGATGAAGTGGTCCTGGGGATTAAAAGGAATAATGAAGCCTTAACTCTTACTGCCTCCACTTACGATCAAGAGGGAAGAACTGTAATGGGAGTTACTGCAAAGGTGGTTAAAAACCCTGCCAGGGCTCTTTTGGACGGCACTAAAGCTACATTTGCTCTAGCCACCTCCATGGTGGATATATTAAAACAGCTTTTAACGGGAGATATTGCGGCTACAGAATTGACAGGACCTGTGGGAATTGTATATCTGGTAGGTGATTCTGCTAAAATGGGTCTTAATTATGTGATGTATTTAACTGCCTTAATCAGCCTCAATTTGGCCATAATAAATCTGCTTCCTTTCCCTGCACTGGACGGAGGAAGACTGCTCTTTATTGTGATTAGAAAGGTGACAGGAAGAGCCATTACAGATGATATTGAGGCAAAGGTTCACATCCTGGGGCTTATGCTTCTTATGGCCCTTATGGTTTACGTAACGTGGCAGGATATTATCAGATTTATCCTTCCTGGAGGACAAGGCTTATGACGAAGAAGATTAAGGTGGGAAGCCTTTATATAGGAGGGGATTCCCCCGTTACAATTCAATCCATGACAAGCACAGACACCTTAAATATTGATGAAACAGTTTCTCAAGTTGAAAAGCTTGCACAAGCAGGCTGTGAGCTTGTGAGAATTGCGGTGCCTTCAATAAAGGCCTGTGATGCTTTTTCAAGGATCAAGGAAAAGGTTGGAAAGTTTTCGAACATTCCGTTGATTGCGGATATTCATTTTGATTATAGAATTGCAATAAAAGCCATAGAGGCAGGAGCTGATAAAATCAGAATCAACCCGGGAAATATTGGCGACCATGAGGATTTGGGAAAAGTGGTGGAAGCTTTAAAGAAGCACAATATTCCTGTAAGAATAGGGGTTAACAGCGGTTCTTTAAAAAAAGAGACTCTTTTAAAATACTCAGGACCTACCCCTGAGGCTTTGGTGGAAAGCGCTCTTGAATATATTGATTTTATGGAAAAAAGAGATTACAGGAATGTAGTACTGTCTGTTAAGTCTTCAGATGTGAAGAGAACCTTCGAAGCCTACAGGCTTCTCTCGGAGAAAACAGACTATCCCTTACACATAGGAGTTACTGAAGCAGGGACTCCTGAAACAGGGAAAATTAAATCGGCAGCCGGCATAGGAGCTCTTTTGCTTCTTGGAATAGGAGATACACTCAGGGTATCTCTCACTTCGGACCCTGTGTCAGAGGTGGTTTTTGCCAAAGAGCTTCTTAAGGCTTTAAACCTGCGGGAAGGCTTAAATATTATTTCCTGCCCCACCTGCGGCAGAACAAAGGTGGATCTGTTAAAGGTGGCAAACTCCGTTGAGCAGTCGTTGTTAAGAGAAGGCTTAGGTTCAAAAGCCATTACAGTAGCCGTTATGGGTTGCGGTGTTAACGGCCCCGGTGAAGCAAGGGAGGCTGATTTTGGCGTGGCATGCGGTGAAAACAAAGGAGTGATCTTTAAAAAGGGAAAGCCTGTGATGACAGTGAGGGAGGAGAAAATAGAAGAGGAGCTGGTGAAGGTAATAAAAACCTTCATTAAGGAATCATAACCATGCAGGAGACCATTAACAAAAATCTATCGTGGAATATCATAGGGGAAGATATAAAGGAAATAAGTCGAGTGCTGGTTACGAAAGGAAGTGTTAACAGCAAAGGCGATACTTTAATTCTTCATGTTTCAACAAATATTATCATACCCTATTGCGACCTTCAAAAAATAAAAGAGGATATTATTAATTCCATTCCTGCGCTCTCGGAGGTGGAATTTTTGTTTGATTACGGAAAGCTGGTTCAGCCTTCGGAAAAAGCAGCACTGTTGTACCTACCTTACCTGACTAATATGAAGGAGAAGAATCATAAGATTTTGACTAACACCATCTACATGGATGAAGTAAGGGCAGTAAAAGAGGAGGGCGTTCTTAAGATTACAATTCCTGTTTTGGGAGAGGTGACGGCGGAGAAGGGGAATGAAGAGCTTAAGGAACCCTATGAAAAGCTTATGGGGGAGGTTGTCAATGAAAAGATTCTTATGACCTTCGTAAACCATGAAAAAAATTATGAAAAGGCCCGGGAAGAAAAGAGGGCCCGTATGTTTGAGGACCTGAAGGAAAATGAGTTAAAAAGAATGGAAGCAAACAGAAGGGCTGAAAGAGGTTATGGGAGGAAAAGAGATATCCTGGGCAAGACCATAAAAGGAGAACCAAAACCCATTAAAGATATTGATGTTTCAGAAAAGAAGGTATGCATTGAAGGCAGACTATTTAAGATCACCTCAAAAACTATCAGAAACAATCTGAAGCTTGTGAATCTGCTGGTAACGGACAAGAGCTCCTCAGTTTGCTGCAGGCTGTATTTAAACGAAGAAAAGTTTGTAAACCTTGAAGAGAATCTGTTAATAAATGATTGGTTAAAAATTGAAGGTGAGCCTGAATGGGACACCTTTGAAAATGCACTGGTTCTTAAAACCCTTGGCATTCAAAGGGAAAACATGGTGATGCGTGAGGATGATGCTCCCTTAAAACGTGTGGAGCTTCACCTTCATACAAAAATGAGTGAAAACGACGGGCTTATCGGTATTGAAGAGCTTTTGGATACTTCAATTTACTGGGGTCATGAAGCCGTTGCAATTACAGATCACGGCGTGGTGCAGGCCTTTCCTGAAGCTTATCAACTTCTGAAAAGCAAGGAAAAAGAATACCCCTTAAAGCTGATTTATGGAATGGAAGGGTATCTTTATGATGATCTTGTTGATGAAGTAAAGGGTATCACAAAAGAAAACACTTATCATATAGTGCTTCTTGCAAAGGATCAAAGGGGGTTGAAAAACCTTTATGAGCTTGTAACGGAATCTCATTTAAACCATCTTTATTATAAAAGGCCCAGGATTCCAAAGTCTGTTCTAAAAGAAAAGAGGGAAGGGCTCTTCATAGGCAGCGCCTGTGAGGCAGGCGAAGTCTTCAGGGCCGTTCTTAAGAATCTTCCTTTTGAGAGACAGAAGGAAATAGCAGGATTTTATGATTATCTGGAAATTATGCCAAGAGCCAACAATCAATTCCTTATTGATAAAAATATTGTTGACAGCGATGAAGATCTGAAGAACTTAAACAAAGCCATAGTAAAATTAGGGGAAGCCTGCTTTATCCCTGTGGTTGCCACAACTGATGCCCATTACAAGGACCCGGAGGATTCAGTTTACAGAAGGATTATTCAGGCAGGAAGAGGATATAAGGATGCGGAAAGCAACAAGGGACTTTTTATGAGAACTACCGAGGAAATGCTGGAGGAGTTTTCATATTTAGGGGAAGAGAAGGCTTATGAAACGGTAATAACCAATCCTTTAAATATTTCTAAGGAGATATCAAGAGTTGTGCCTTTGCCTTCCGGCAAGTTCCCGCCAAAAATAGAAAATTCAGATGAGATTCTTAAGAAGGCCTGCTATGATAAAGCTTTTTCCATATACGGTGAACCTCTGCCTGAAAGGATTAAAGACAGACTGGACAGGGAACTTTCGGCAATAATAGGCAACGGCTATGCCGTCATGTATGTATCTTCAAAAATGGTGGTGGAAAAATCCTTGAAGGACGGCTATCTTGTAGGCTCAAGAGGCTCTGTAGGCTCTTCATTTGTGGCTACCATGGCAGGAATTACGGAGGTTAATCCCCTGCCGCCTCACTATATATGCGGGAAATGCAAATATCTTGAATGGGGAGATATTGAAAAATATGATTGCGGTGTGGACATGCCGGATAAAACATGTCCCCTTTGCGGAACCGTCCTTAACAGACAGGGGTTTTCCATACCCTTTGAAACCTTCCTGGGCTTTGGCGGTGAAAAGGAGCCTGATATCGACATTAATTTTGCCGGGGAGTATCAGTTGACGGCTCACAAATATATAGAGGAGTTATTTGGAAAGGGAAATGTTTTTAAAGCCGGCACCATAGGTACAATACAGGACAGGATTGCTTACGGTTATGTGAAAACGTACCAAGAGGAAGAGGGTGAAGGTGTATCCAAGTGGGAGGTGGAGAGACTGGTTCAAGGCTGTTCCGGAATTAAGAGAACTACTGGTCAGCACCCGGGAGGCATAATTATCGTACCCGAGGGCCACAACATTCATGAATTCTGCCCCGTGCAACACCCTGCCAATGACAGCAATTCAGAGGTTGTTACAACCCACTTTGATTACCATTCCATAGATAAGAATTTGTTGAAGCTGGATTTGTTGGGCCATGATGTGCCTTCTCAAATCCGCCATCTTCAGGACATGACGGGAGTTGACCCTCTGTCCTTCTCCATGAGCGATCCCGCTGTCCTTAAAATATTCAGAGGCACTGAATCCCTGAACATTAAAGAGAGGAAGTACCGCTTCACTCACGGCACATATGGCATTCCTGAATTCGGCACAGAATTTGTGCGAAGAATGCTGGATGATACCATGCCGGAAAACTTTGCGGACCTGGTGAGAATTTCAGGGTTTTCTCACGGAACAGATGTATGGAACAATAATGCCAGGGAATTGATTAAACAGGGTATAGCCACTATGAGAGATGCCATATCCACAAGGGATGATATTATGAACTATCTCATTATGAAGGGCCTGCCTAAAGAAGATGCTTTCTCCATAATGGAGCGGGTGAGAAAGGGAAGAGGTGTAACCTTATCGGAGGAAGAAGCCCTGAAGAAAAAAGGAGTGAAGGAATGGTATATAGAGTCCTTAAAGAAGATTAAATATGTGTTCCCCAGAGCCCATGCAGTAGCTTATGTGATGATGTCCTACAGGATAGCATGGTACAAGGTTTATTATCCTCTTGCTTTTTATGCGGCATTTTTCACTACGAAAAAGGATTTTTTTAATCTTTCACTGATAAATGAGAAGCCTTCTCTGGTCTTTGACAGAATAACGGAGCTTATAGGTAAAGGGAAAACCATGACAGAGAAGGAGGCCAATGAAATAACAGTGCTGGAGGTGATGTATGAAATGATGTCAAGAGGCTATGAATTTGAAAAGCCTGATCTTGGGAAATCCCATCCCACAAGGTTTATGGTGGCAGATCAAAAAGTCCTGGTGTCTTTGGCTGCAATCCCGGGAGTGGGAGAAGCAGCTGCAAGACTCCTCAAAGAGGAATATGAAAACAGCCCCTATAAATCCGTGGATGAAATAAGAACGAGAGGAAAGCTTAACAGTACTGCTATTTCTGCTCTAAGGGAATTATCATGTCTTGATGGAATTCCTGAAAGTGATCAGCTCACACTTTTTGATATGCAGACTTGCATTTAGCTGCTTTCTGTGATACCATATTTTTGCAATTAAAAGTGTATTGACAAGTTGGAGTGGGCAGCGCCCACTCCAATAATTTTGAAGAGGATGATTATTAAATGGCCAGGGAAAGCATTAAGGATTCTGTTGAAAATATCTTAAAAGATTTTTTGAAAGAGAAGGATTTATCTCTTTATAAAGCGGAATTTGTAAGGGAAGGCAAGGACAGGTATTTAAGGGTAATTATCGATAAGCCGTGGACAGGCGAGGAAAGATATATAAGCACTGATGACTGCGAGCTGGTAAGCCGTTTTCTGTCAGAGAAGCTTGATGAGCTTGACATTATACCTGATAATTACTACCTGGAGGTTTCTTCGCCGGGACTTGACAGAGCTTTGATAAAGGAAGAAGACTATGTGCGCTTTAAAGGCAGGACAATTGAAGTAGCTTTGTATGAGCCTTATTTGAATAAGAAAAAACATACGGGTAAACTTTTAGAGCTTAAAGATGACTGTATCCTTATAGAGTACGAAAACGAAAAACTGAGCATACCTGTTTCCAAGGTGGCTAAAGCAAAATTGAAAATAGAGTTTTAAGGAGGATGTAATGAATAAAGAGTTTATTCAAGCGATTATGGAGTTGGAAAAGGAGAAGGAAATATCAAGAGAAGTGCTCCTTGAAGCTATTGAATCAGCTTTAGTATCTGCCTATAAAAAAAATTACGGCCAGGGACAGAATGTACGTGTGGAAATCGATGAAGAGACAGGAGACATAAATGTTCTTTCCATAATGGACGTAGTGGAGGAAGTGGAGGATGAGGCAACAGAAATTTCCTTGGAAGACGCAAGAGAAATAGACTCTCGCTATCAGGTGGGTGATGAAGTGGCCTATCAGGTAACTCCCATGGACTTTGGCAGAATAGCCGCTCAAACCGCAAAGCAGGTAATAGTGCAGAGAATAAGGGAAGCAGAGCGGGGAATGATTTTTGATAATTATATTACCAGACAGGGCGAAATTGCCACAGGTATCATTCACAGGATTTCCAACGAAACAGTCTTTATAAACATGGGCAAAACTGAAGGCATACTGTCAGTCAATGAACAGGTGCCCGGTGAAACATATAATGTGGGGAATAAAATTAAGGTCTATATAATGGACGTGAAAAAGACTACCAAGGGACCTCAAATATATTTATCCAGATCACATCCGGGCCTTGTAAAAAAGTTGTTTGAGTTGGAAGTCCCCGAAATTCAGGAAGGCATAGTGGAGATAAAGGGAATCAGCAGGGAGGCGGGTTCAAGGACGAAGATTGCAGTATATGCAGAAGATCCCAATGTTGATCCTGTGGGGGCCTGCGTAGGGGCGAGGGGCTCAAGGGTTCAGGGTGTGGTGGATGAACTCTTTGGCGAAAAAATAGATATAATCCCCTATAGCGATGAGCCTGTAAATTACATAAGCAATGTTTTGTCTCCCGCCAAGGTGGAAGGGGTTTTGCTTTCGGAAGAAGAGAAAAGTTCCCTGGTAATCGTGCCGGATTACCAGCTGTCCCTTGCTATTGGAAAGGAAGGGCAAAATGTAAGGCTGGCAGCCCGATTGTCAGGTTGGAAAATTGATATTAAGAGCCACACACAATACTATGGAGAGCAACCTGCGGAAGCTGAACCTGAGGTGCAAGAGGAAGAGGAATAATGAAAAAAATACCGATGCGCCGATGTGTAGGTTGTATGGAATCGAAACCCAAGACGGAGCTTGTAAGAATTGCAGGCTTTGAGGGCAAAGCTTCTATGGACTTGACAGGAAAAGCAAAAGGCAGAGGTGTGTATCTTTGCAAAAATGAAGAGTGCTTTCTAAAGGCAAAGAAGAAAAAGGCCATTGAGCGGGGC
>JAAZGD010000123.1 GCA_012511395.1 Clostridiales bacterium | reverse complement strand
GGGCCATATCCTCCATGTCCTCTCTTGACTCTATGTCTGCAATTCTTTTATAGATCCTCAACCTTAAGCTTTCATCAAGGATATAGGGCTGGGGAATATAAGCGGAAACCTTCAGCTCCACCGATGTTTCCACCCTTTCCTTTTTCACCGATTCCCCCCGTAAGGCTCTCACCGCTTCATCCAGCATCCTTACGTAATGCTCATACCCCACCATCATCATGTGTCCTGACTGCTCCTGTCCCAAAAGATTACCGGCCCCTCTGATTTCCAGATCCCTCATGGAAATTTTAAAGCCTGAGACAAGCTCTGTAAACTCTCTGATAGCTGAAAGCCTTTTAGCGGATGCTTCAGTCAAGATTTTTCCTCTTTTATAGAACAGGTAGCAATAAGCTATCCTGTTGGACCTTCCCACCCTGCCTCTTAATTGATATAGGGTTGATAACCCATAATGGTCAGCCTCCAGGATTAGAATCGTATTTACATTGGGAATATCAAGACCTGCTTCAATTATGGTGGTGGCAAGAAGAATATCATATTCCCCTTCCATGAATTTTGCCATAACGTCTTCCAGTTCCTTCTCGCCCATCTGGCCGTGGCCTGTAATTATTCTGCCTTCAGGAACCAAACTTTGAAGCTCCCTTTCAACTCTTTTGATCCCCCTAACCCTATTATAGACTACGTAGACCTGGCCCCCTCTTTTGATTTCCTGCTCTATGGCCTCCTTCATGGTCAGTTGATCCTCTTCAAGCACATATGTCTTAATAGGATATCTTTCTTCGGGAGGGTCCTCTATAATGCTCATATCCCTTATGCCTGAAAGGGACATGTGAAGAGTCCTTGGAATAGGAGTTGCCGAAAGAGACAGCACATCCACATTAGTCTTAAGCTGCTTGATGGTCTCCTTGCTCTTCACACCAAATCTCTGCTCCTCATCTATTATTAGAAGTCCCAGATCTTTAAAGGCTATATCTGAGGACAAAAGCCTGTGGGTGGCAATAATTATATCCACGGTTCCTTTTTTTAGTTCCCCGATAATCTCCTTCTGCTCCTTCTGTGTTCTGAATCTTGACAGCATTTCAATATTAAAGGGATATTTTTTAAATCTCTCCTTAAATGTTGTGAAGTGCTGGCTTGCAAGAATTGTGGTAGGCACTATTACTGCCACCTGCTTTCCCTCCTGCACACATTTAAAGGCGGCCCTTTGAGCCACTTCAGTTTTCCCAAAGCCTACATCCCCTGCAAGAAGCCTGTCCATAGGCATCTCTCTTTCCATATCGCTTTTAATTTCCAAAGAAGTGCGAAGCTGGTCCTCTGTCTCCTCATAAGGGAATTCATCTTCAAACTCTCTTTGCCAAACTGTATCCTTCGAAAACCTATGGCCCTGCTCCATCTTTCTCCTTGCAGCCTGAATCAAAAGCTCCCGGGCTAATTCCAGGGCAGCTTCCTTAGCCTTAGCCTTTGTGTTTCTCCACTCATTTCCCGAAAGCCTGTTTATCTTGGGAGCGACTCCTTCCTTCCCCACATATTTTTGAATTAGAGCCATCTGCTCAGCAGGAATGTATAAGACATCCTGACCTTGATACTGAATTTTCAGGTAGTCCTTGATATTGCCTGAAACCTCAAGCTGCCTCATGTCCACAAATTTTCCCACACCATGATATTCATGGACTACATAGTCACCTTTTGCAAGATCTGTAAAGGCCCTGATAGGCTTACCCTCAAAGTGTTTTTTCCTTGATCTCCTTCCTTCTCTTGCGGTTTTAAAAATATCTCCATCACTTAAAAAAAGATACTTATCCTCTAAAAATTCCATTCCCTGCGTAAGGCTTCCGTCCTTTAAAGTCACAGAAGCAAGCAGCTCTTCCTTCCTTAGCAGTTCCTGAAGGTTCTCCTTTCTGATATGAGAGGAACAGGCGATTTCAATTTTATAGGATTCATCTTTATACCTTCCAAGGTCCTTTAAGAATAAGTCTATGCTTCCGTTATAATTAGGGGCAGCCTTGGAGACAATTTCCTTAACCTTGTCTCCCGCCTTTTCAAAGGAGGTTTTAAAAGAAGCGACGGAATAAGATAAGTTGTCTTCCTTTTCATCCCTTGCACCTATAGCGTTAAAGGCATCTATAAAATCCGAAGGGTTTTTAATAAGCTGCTCATCTTCAGGAATTGCCCTGCCTATGGACATAAGAAACTCCAGTTCCTTCCTGTTCTCCTCCTCTGCCACAGTAAGCTCTTCCAAAATCCTTTCCGGTTCTTCAATGATGATCAAGTCATCTTTTTGAAAGTATTCATAAAACAGACTTGTGTTCTCATAAAAATATCTGCCGTATTTTTCTACCAAAGGCCCTATGGTTCCTTTTTCCATCAGGTCCTTCATATAGGACAGCTCCTTTAGAATCTCCTCCCCTGTTTCTATATCAGCTTCAGCCGCCGCCCTTTCATAGCTTTCAACTATTTTTTGAAAACCTTCCCTCCTCTTTTCTTCAGAAATAGAACTTTCTGAAGCGGGAAATATTTTTACGAAATCCAGGTCCTCCATGGACCTTTGAGTCAGCTGATCGAAGGTCCTTAAGGAACTTATCATATCGTCTTCATAAATTAAGCGCACAGGGTAATTATAGGAAGGAGAAAAAATATCTATGGTAAAACCTCTTACACTGTATTGCCCTTTATTTTCAGTAATATCCACCCTCTCAAAGCCCAGCCTTGAAAGCTCCTCAATCAAAAGAGAATAAGGTTTTTCTTCTCCCCTTCTTAAAAGGATCTCCTTCTCCAAAAAATAGCTTTTCTCAGGCAATCTTCGCATAAAGGATGGGGCGGAGGAAATGATTACTGCCTTGTCCGATGAAAGTGCCCCTTTAATTACCCTTGATCTTTCCCAAAGCTCTTCCTTGCTTTTTGCTTCATACCTTAAGAAAATATTGTCATCAGCGGGCATAACATAAATGTTTTCTTCAAGAAAAAAAGACAGGTCCTCTGCCAATCTGCCTGCTCTTTTTTGTGTGGGCACAACTATTAAGGCTTTGCCTTTTGAATTATCGAAAAGCTCTGCTAAAACCTTAGCAACACGGCTTTCTGAAGCTCCCTTTATATGTATCACTTTCTCACCCGTTATATTTGTTCATGGCCATATCTATTCCTTCTTTCATTATTGAAATAATAGCCTTAACACTTTTATCCACAGCCTCTTCCAGAAGAGGTATTTCCTCTTTGGAAAATCCTCCTGTAACATAATCTCTCAATCTCATTCTTGAGGACCTTCCTATGCCTATTCGGATTCTTGGGAAATCGTCTCTTTTCAGCTGGTATATTACAGAGCTCATACCGTTATGAGAGCCGGCTGAACCTTTTTTCCGTATACGGATTTTGCCTATTTCCACATCTATATCATCATATACCACTATAAGCTTTTCAGGATCGATTTTATAGTAAGCCACTGCTTCTCTTACAGATTCGCCGGATAAATTCATGTATGTTTGAGGTTTTAAAAGAAGCACCTTTTCAGATTCAATAATACCTTCTCCCATAAGGCCCTTAAAAGCAATCTTCTTCACATTAATACCTTGAGTGTCAGAAAGTCTGTCTACAGTAATGAAGCCAAGATTGTGCCTCGTATTTTCAAACCGTTTCCCCGGGTTTCCTAATCCCACTACCAGATACATTCTATTAATGCTCCTTTATTAATCGAAAAGCTTGCTTATGGAATCGTTTGTGAAAACTCTTAGCATGGCTTCTGCAAAAAGAGGCGCAACAGAAAGGATCTTCATTGAGGGAATTCTCTTCTCCAAAGGTATGGGTACAGTATTTAAAAGCACCAACTCCTTAATAGGAGAATCGTCAAGCCTCTCAATTGCAGGACCTGACAGCACAGGGTGAGTGGCGCATGCCATAACAGACCTGGCGCCCATATCCATCAATGCCCGTGCAGCGTTAACAATAGTACCTGCTGTATCTATCATGTCGTCCACTAAAATACAGTTTCTGCCTTCTATGTCTCCTATGATGTTCATGATTTCACTTTTGTTAGGCTCAGGCCTCCTTTTATCGATTATGGCGATGGGAGCATTTAAGGGTTGAGCCATGTTTCTGGCTCTTGTAACAGAGCCGTGGTCAGGAGAGACTATTACAAGGTCCTCTAGATTTCTCCCTTTAAAGTATTTAACAAGAGTGGGAACCCCCAGCAGGTGATCCACCGGAATATTGAAATATCCTTGAATCTGAGATGCATGAAGATCCATGGTAAGGACTCTGTCAGCTCCTGCCGCTACAAGAAGGTCTGCAACAAGTTTAGCTGTAATAGGGTCTCTGGCTTTAGTTTTCCTGTCCTGCCTTGCATATCCATAGTATGGAATTATGGCATTTATTCTGCCTGCCGATGCTCTCTTCATTGCGTCAATCATTATGAGAAGCTCCATCAGGTTATTGTTTACAGGGGCACAGGTAGACTGAATTATGTAGCAATCGATTCCTCTTACTGTCTCCCATAAATTCATCGCAATTTCTCCGTCTGAGAAAGTGGACACTGTTGCCTTCCCCAGAGGCATACCCATAATGGAAACTATCTCTTCAGCAAGTTCCATATGAGAATTGCCTGCAAACACCTTGTAGTCTGAAAATGCCATATGTCTCATTTTACTCTTCCTTCCTTTTCTTCTTTAAAATTCCTTTTCTTTCCACCCAGCCTTCAATAATTCTGCCTTTTTCTCTTGCTACATATAATGCGCCCTTTGGCACATCACCTGTCACTGTGCTTCCTGCCGCAATATATGATTGTTCCTTTAAGGTAACAGGAGAAATTATATTGCAGTTACATCCTATAAAAACATTATCCTCAACCGTGGAGCGGAATTTTTCTTT
>JAAZGD010000020.1 GCA_012511395.1 Clostridiales bacterium | reverse complement strand
GGATTACGCCGTCCTCATCCACCATTAATTCTTTAATAAGATCATCTACTCCATCTTCCGAAAAATCATCAAAATCAGAAGCATTTTCCGCTGCTTTTTTAAGAGAAGCAGTAAGAAGTTCATGGATTTTTAAAGTTATATCTGGATTTTCTTTAAGGAATGCTTTAACATTCTCTCTGCCCTGGCCTATTCTTTCTCCTTCAAAGCTGTACCATGAGCCTGATTTTTCCACTATTTTTGCATTTGCCGCACTGTCCAGAATGTCCCCTTCCCTTGAAATTCCCGTGCCGTACATAATGTCAAACTCCGCAATTTTAAAGGGTGGAGCAACTTTATTCTTAACAATTTTAACTCTCGTTCTGTTACCTGTAACATCTTCACCCTGCTTGATGCTCTCTATCCTTCTTACATCCATTCTTATGGATGAATAAAACTTCAGCGCTCTTCCCCCTGAAGTCACTTCAGGATTTCCAAACATTATGCCAACCTTCTCACGAAGCTGGTTAATAAATACAACAGCAGTGTTGGATTTGTTAATCGCTCCTGCAAGTTTCCTTAAGGCCTGGGACATAAGTCTAGCTTGAAGCCCTACATGAGTATCACCCATTTCCCCTTGTATTTCAGCTCTTGGAACGAGAGCGGCAACAGAGTCGATGACTACAACATCAAGAGCGGAGCTTCTAACAAGCATTTCACATATTTCCAAAGCCTGTTCCCCCGTATCAGGTTGAGAAACGATCAAGTTATCAATATCCACCCCAAGATTCCTTGCATATTCAGGGTCAAGAGCATGTTCGGCATCGATGAAAGCCGCTTTACCGCCGGCTTTTTGGGCTTCTGCAATCATGTGAAGTGCCAGTGTGGTTTTTCCTGAGGATTCAGGACCGAAAACTTCAATGATTCTGCCCTTTGGAATGCCTCCTATACCTGTTGCTATATCAAGGCTTACAGAGCCTGTGGAAATAGCATCGATGTTTAATTTAGCACCTTCATCACCCAACATCATGATGGAGCCCTGGCCGTACTGCTTCTGAATTTGAAGCAGTGCCTGATTCAATGCCTTTTCCTTCTCATCTTTGTTAATTGCCACTTTCCCTACCTCCTCAAATTAAAAAGAACACCTGTTCGTATATATCATACTATTCCTTTAAGATAAGGTCAACACTTATTTTACTATTTGTCGTATATAGTTGAACATCTGTAAAACAGCATATCTTCTGTTATATCTTCTGCTCACATTCCTGCCTTGAAAGGATTTAACAAAAGTGCTGCCCTTGTAGTTAACCGCAATATATGAAAGGCCTACAGGCTTTTCCAAAGTTCCGCCCTCAGGTCCTGCAATTCCTGTTATGGCAATACAAAGATCAGAGCCCGATACTCTTTTTAAACCATCTGCCATCTCTTCCGCGGTCTCCTTGCTGACAGCGCCATACTTTTCCAAAGTATCCTCCGAAACCCCTAATTCTTCGATTTTAGCCCTGTTGCTGTAAGTAACAAGCCCACGGTCAAAAACCTTGGAAATACCGGGGATTTCAGTGATTTTGCCTGCAAAGAGCCCTCCTGTACAGGATTCTGCCGAAGATATGGTTATATTGTTATTCATAAGGTAATTCCCCACCACAATATGAAGATCTTCATCGTCTATACTGTAAACGTGGTCTCCTAAAGCCTCACATATTTTATACACCACCTTAAGAACCTCTTCCCTTGCTTCATCAAGAGTTTTTCTTTTGGAAGCCACTCTTATGGAGGTTTCGCCTTCCTTGGCATAGGTGGCAATAGTGGGGTCCTTTTGACCGTCTATAAGGGGCAAAAGCATGGTCTCAAGATGAGATTCACCAAGTCCGAATGTTCTTATCATCTTGTGATAAATTACATTGTTCTGAAATGTATGAAGATAAGGAACTACGTAATCACAAAACATAGGTTTCATTTCTCTGGGAGGCCCCGGCATGCAGACTATAATCTTGCCGTTTTTTGACAATACGAATCCCGGTGCAGTTCCGTGCTTATTGGTGAGAACTGTTCCCTCCTTTGGCATATAAGCCTGCTTATAATTATTTTCGGTGATCTCACTTCCCGATCTTTTAAAATTGCTCTCCAGGGACTTTAAAGAATCATCATGCAGCACCAGATCTTCATTGAAAAAGGAGGATACAGTTTCCTTTGTAAGGTCATCCTGGGTAGGGCCCAACCCTCCCGTGGCGATTACAAGGTCGACTTCTTCAAAGACCTGCTTAAGAAGATGGGAAAGCCTGTCCCTGTTATCTCCCACAGAATGATGGTACAGCACATCTATACCAAGAAGATTTAATTGATCAGACAGAAACCTGGAATTGCTGTTTTCAATTTCACCAAAAAGAATTTCTGTGCCGATGGAAAGAATTGCTGATTTCATAATGAAAATACCTTTCTGTTTTTATAAATATATTGAATGCCTGAGTAGACAGTCATTATGAGAGAAGCCCAAAGCATTGCCATGGAAAGGGTGAACCAAATGTCTGATAGGATTACACCTGTAAGAATAAGCATAGGTACAGCTATCATTTGCAGCACTGTTTTAATTTTGCCTGATAAGTCTGCCGCCACCACAATGCCTTCACTTGCAGCCACTGTTCTCATGCCTGATACTGCAAATTCCCGTACTAAAATAACAATCAGCATCCAGGCCGGCACAAGGCCGTTTCCCACCATAAGGCAAAAGGCGGAGTACACAAGAATCTTGTCTGCCAGAGGGTCCATAATCTTTCCAAAGTTTGAAATCAGATTACGCTTTCTAGCAATATGCCCGTCAAGAAGATCTGTCAGAGAAGCTAAAACAAATAAAACAAAGCTGATTAAGAAATAGCCTTTTAAATAAAACACAATAAAAAATGGTACCATTATCACCCGTAAAAGAGTCAGCCGGTTTGGAAGATTCATACTTTAATTCCTTTCAGATCATAATCAAATCCGTCTTCAATATAAACATTTACAAAGTCGCCCTTTTTAAGTTTCTCATCTGAGGTGAAGATTACGGAGTTATCTATGGAAGGTGCATCATACCTTGTTCTTCCAAGGTATACTCCTTTTTCCTCCTCATCCTCCACTAAAACCTCTAAAGTCTCCCCCTTCATATTTAGGTTTTTCTTAAGGGAAATTTCCAGTTGAGCCTCCATAAGTTTATCTCTTCTCAGTTCCCTAATTTCCAAAGCCACCTTGCCCTTCATGGAATATGCAGGAGTACCCTCTTCCCCTGAATAGGCAAAAACTCCCAGACGGTCAAATTCAAGGTCCTTGATTCCCTCAAGAAGTATTTGAAAATCTCTTTCTGTTTCTCCCGGGAAGCCTGTAATAAAAGTGGTCCTTATTCTGATTCCCGGCACCCTTTCACGGAGCATGGAAACAGTATGATATATAGATTTTTGTGTAGATTTCCTGTTCATTTTTCTAAGTACATTATCCGATAAATGTTGAAGGGGAATATCTATATACTTAACCACCTTTTCCAAATCTCTTATCTGTTCAATTAAAGCCTCTGTAATTTTATCCTCATAGCAGTACATAAGCCTTATCCACTTAATGCCTTCTATGTCATTCAGTTCCTTTAAAAGTTCAGGCAGAACAAGTTTTCCATAAAGATCAATTCCGTAATTAGTAACATCCTGGCCTATGAGTATAAGCTCCTTAACACCCTTTTCAGAAAGTGCCTTTGCCTCGGACAAAATATCTTCAATCCTTCTGCTTCTGTAAGGCCCTCTTATCATAGGAATAGCACAGTATGTACAGCAGTTGTCACAGCCTTCTGAAAGTCTTAAGTAAGAAGTTACACTTCCCTCTTCTGTAATCCTCAGCTCATAATCAAAATAATCGGAAGGAGTTTCAGTAACCTTAAGAATTCTCTCTTTATATGTTTCCAAAAGTCGGGGAAGATTTAAATAATCATTAACTCCTATGATTATGTCCGCTTCTTCAATTTCAGAAAAAAGTTCCTCTGGATATCTTTGGGAAAGACAGCCTGTTACCACAAGAAGACTGTTCTTTTTCTTAGCTTTTCCATAGCTTAAAACAGCATTGACAGACTCTCTTTTAGCGTCGTTTATAAAGCCGCAGGTATTAACTATGACCACATCTGCTTTGTCTAAATCTGATATGATTTCATGGCCTTCTTTTTCCAAAAGGCCTGTGAGGTGCTCAGAGTCATTTTCGTTTTTCGGGCATCCCAGGGTATGAATCAATACTTTCATTTCTCTTCTTCAGCGCCTTCCGGAAGTCCGTACAGATCTGCCTCTGTGATTAATACTTGCCTTGGTCTTGAGCCGTCCTGAGGACCGATTATTCCATTCTGCTCCATCATATCGATAATTCTTGCAGCTCTGTTGTAGCCTATTCTAAACCGCCTTTGAAGCATGGAAACCGAAGCTTGTCCTTGTCTTGCCACCATATCTACAGCCTCTCTGTAGAATTCATCCTCTTGGTCCTGAGACTCAGTTTCGGCGGTCTTGAGAACAGCCTCTAAAATTTCTTCCTTGTAATATGCCTCCTGGCCTTGAGAATTAATATACTCTATAACCTTTCCTACTTCTGAATCGGATATAAAAGTACCTTGAACCCTGATGGGCTTGCTTAAGCCTTGAAGGCTGAAGAGCATGTCTCCTTTTCCCACAAGCTTTTCTGCTCCTGACATATCAAGTATGGTTCTTGAGTCAAATTGACTTGCCACTGCAAATGCAATTCTTGAAGGAATGTTAGCCTTTATAACGCCTGTCAACACATCTACAGAAGGCCTTTGAGTTGCGACTACAAGGTGCATCCCGGCTGCCCTTGCCATCTGAGCCAGCCTGCATATAGCCTCCTCCACCTGAGAAGGAGCAGCCATCATAAGGTCAGCAAGCTCATCTATTATTATTACAATTTGAGGAAGCACATCC
>JAAZGD010000122.1 GCA_012511395.1 Clostridiales bacterium | reverse complement strand
GTATGGCTCTGACGATTCCGGTAGATTTGTAAACGGCGTTTTAGGAGGCATAATAAAGAAGCTGAGAGTAGTATAATTGTTTTTAGGGATTGACACCAGCAATTACAAAAGATCCCTTGGACTTGTAAACAAAGAGGGGGAAGTATTAAGGGATTTAAGAAAACCCTTGTCTGTGCCCTTGGGCAGCCTTGGCCTAAGGCAGCAGGAGGCAGTCTTTCAGCATTTAGCCAATCTGCCGGAGTTGTTTCAAAGGATCAGTGACCTTAACATCAAAGAAGAACTCCTGTCTGTTTCTGCCTCAACAAAGCCAAGACCTATAGAGGATTCCTATATGCCTTGTTTTAAAGCAGGTGAAGCTTTTGCCAGGACTGTAAGCTCGGTTCTTGGGATCCCTTACTTGTCATTTTCTCATCAGGAAGGTCATCTGGCGGCAGCTTTTGAAAAAAGCAAATTTGCAGACGAGAAGGATTTTCTGGCTTTTCATCTATCGGGAGGTACTTCGGAAATACTCTTAATTAGGGAAGGGATCACCCTTCTTGGGGGAACTAAAGATATATCCTACGGCCAGGTTCTTGACAGGCTGGGTACACTGATGGGAATACCCTTTCCCTCAGGGGAACAGCTTTCTCTTATGGCGGAAGAGGAAAAAGAAGCCTCTACAGCCCTGAAAGCAGTATATATTAAAGAGGGCGCTGTTAATTTATCAGGCTTTGATACTCAAATACAGAGAGTTATAAAAAATGGCGATATTTCCCCCGGTCAGGTTGTTAAGGAGGTCTTTAATAAAATAGGCGATTCAATTATTTCTCTTTCCCGCTACTATTTCAGGGAAACAGGAATAGGAAATGTTTTGATGACGGGCGGTGTTTCAGCCAGCAGCTATTTAAGAAAATATATTCATGAAAGATCCCATAATACAGGCGTTAATTTTGACTTTTCAGACAGCTCAATGTCCTCCGACAACGCAGTGGGGACAGCATATCTTGGAAGGAGAGTTATATGGAACAAAAGCCCCTATCCGTTTCAGAGCTTAACAGATATATAGGAAGGGTTATGATAATGGATCCTCTGCTTTCGGATGTGGTGGTTAAAGGAGAGGTCTCAGGCGTAAAGTTTCACGCATCTTCACATATTTACTTCACCTTGAAGGACGAAACAAGCAAGATTAACTGTTTTTTTTCAAGCTATTACAATAAAAAAGCTTCTAAATTACCTGAAGAGGGTGAAGAGATTCTTGTGACAGGCCTGGTGAGCGTTTATGAGCAGGGCGGCACCTACAGCATAAATGTGAGGGAAATAACTGAAGCAGGAGAAGGCAGCCTTTCTTTAAAGTTTGAAAAGCTTAAGGAAAAGCTTGAGAAGGAAGGACTGTTCAAGGAGGAGTCTAAGAAAAGAATACCTCCCTTTTCCACAAAAATAGCAGTTATAACCTCTGACACGGGAGCTGCCATGGAGGATATTATCTCCACTTTAAGAAAGAGAAACAAGGGCCTTACCATAAGAGTTTTTCCAAGCCTTGTTCAGGGTGACCAAGCACCTTCTTCCCTTATTAAAGCTTTGTATTCGGTAAATTCGAAATTCCCGGATACGGATGTAATTATAATGGGAAGAGGGGGAGGGTCAATAGAGGATCTGTGGGCCTTTAACAACGAGGATCTGGCCAGAGCAATATTTGCTTCGAAAATTCCTGTTATCTCTGCCGTAGGTCATGAGACTGACATTACCATAGCTGACTTTGTGGCCGATGTGAGAGCAAAAACTCCCACAGAGGCAGGAATTCTGGCAGTGCCTGATTCCTTTGAACTAAATGTATACATAAAAGATTTGCACAATAATCTTATCAAAGAGATTAAAGAAATATATAATAATAAGAACTTGAAGCTTAAGGCAAACAGCTTTTCGGAATTGATTCTGCTGCTTTTTAATAAAGCGGAGGCACAAAGCAATATGCTTTTATCAACCAGGGTGCAAATGAGAAGGGATATTGAAAATCTTGTAACACAAAGGCTCCTTACAGTAGATAAGTTAAGAGACAGCATAGATGAAAGAATGAATTCAATTCTATATCATAGAGAAAGCCAACTTGCTTCTTTAGGCAAGGCTCTTATGGATTTGGATCCTAAAAACATTATGAAGAGAGGTTATTCCATAGTGTTGGATGAGAACAAAAAAGCCGTAAGAAGTATAAAAAGTTTAAAGCAGGGAAGCAAGGTGACATTGAGGCTTGTGGATGGAGAAGCAGAAGGTGCAATAACAGGAGTTAAGGAGAATTAAAATGGCGGAGAAACAAAAAACATTTGAAGAGGAGCTGTTTCTTCTTGAGGAATGTGCTAAAAAGCTAAGGGATAAGGATGTGCCCCTGGAAGAGGCCTTAAAAAGCTTTGAGGAAGGTATTTTACATATTAAAAGATGCAATGAGATTTTAAATGCGGCAAAAGAAAAAATTGAGACCTTCAAGGAAGAGGAGTGAGTGAACATGGCTTTAGAAAAAGACTATAAATTTTCCGATTACAAAAATTTGGTGGAGGAACATCTGTTGTCATGTTTGCCTGAAATAGACCCTATGAGCATGATACTTTATGATGCTATGAAATACAGTTTGCAGGCAGGGGGAAAAAGAATAAGACCTGTTTTGCTTCTTGCCTCCTGCGATTTTTGCGGCGGTGACATAAATATGGCAATACCTTATGCTCTTGCTGTGGAATACATCCATAATTACAGTCTGATTCATGATGACCTTCCAAGTATGGACAATGATGACTTGAGAAGAGGACTGCCCTCAAATCATAAAGTCTATGGTGAAGGTATGGCTATTTTAGCAGGGGACGGCCTTTTAACCTCTGCCTTTGAGGCCATGAATAAGGATATGCTTTTGTACTTCGATTCAGACAGCTGTTTAAAATGCAGGGTTAAGGCGGCTTATGAAATAGCAAAGGGTGCGGGCTGCAGAGGAATGGTGGCAGGCCAGGCGACAGACATTGAAATGGTTTCGAAAAGTGCTTGCGAAAAGCTTTTGGACTATATTCATATTAACAAGACAGGCGCCTTGATAGTAGCCGCCATAAGAGCAGGAGCCCACCTGGGGGATGCAGATGATAAGACTCTTCAAGCTCTTACAAATTACGGAGAGCTCATTGGACTGGCATATCAGATATCAGATGATATTTTAGATGTAACAGGTGATGAGGCTGTTATGGGTAAAAGGAAGAACCACGACAGCGGCACCAATAAATGTACCTATGTAACTATTAACGGGGTGGATAAAAGCAGGGAAAGAGTGAGGGAGCTTACAAGTGACGCTCTTAGAATAATGGAACCATATTACGACAATGCAGAGTTCTTTAACGAACTGGCAAAGAGTTTGGAGGTTAGGATTAAATAGGTAAAATGATCAAGAGACTATTGGAATATAATTTTCCTGAAGACTTAAAAAATATGACCGTAGAAGAATTGTCCCTGCTCGCTTATGAAGTCAGGGAATTTCTTCTTGAAAATGTGTCCAGGACAGGCGGCCATTTGGCTGCCAATCTTGGGGTTGTAGAGCTTACCATAGCCCTTCACAAATTTTATGAAAGCCCCAGGGATAAAATAATATTTGATGTGGGTCACCAGACCTATGTTCATAAAATCCTTACAGGAAGGGGAGATAAATTCCCCACCTTAAGAAAACTGGAGGGATTGAGCGGCTTTCCCAAGTGTTATGAAAGTCCCCATGATGTTTATGAAACAGGTCATGCCGGAACTTCTGTTTCAGCTGCCTTTGGATATGCCAAAGCGAGGGACCTAAAGGGAGAAAATCACAAGGTTATCGCTTTGGTGGGAGACGGAGCTTTGACATGCGGTCTCTCCTATGAAGGCCTTAATATGGCAGGCGGCTCAGGCACCGATATCACAGTTATTTTAAATGACAACGAGATGTCCATTTCAGGTAATGTAGGGGCTGTTTCATCCCATCTTTCAAAACTGAGAACAAGCAGAAAATACTTGAACTTAAAAGAGAAAATCAAAAGGAATGTGGTAAAGATCCCCGCTGTGGGGGAGGGACTTTACCAGGGGATGGAAAACATTAAGGACTCCATAAAATATGCCGTAATAGAAAATGCGGCACTGTTTGAGGCCCTGGGGTTTCAATATATAGGGCCCATAGACGGCCACAACATATCAGATCTTCTTGAAGCCTTTAAAGCCTCAGAAGATATAAAGGGACCTAAGATTATCCATGTGTTGACGAAAAAGGGAAAGGGCTATGTGAATGCGGAACAGAACCCTGACAAGTTTCATGGAATTCCTCCCTTTGAAATCGAAACGGGAAAAGTAATAAATAACAGCAAAGGGATTTCCTATTCCGACCTTGCAGGCAGCCACCTAAAGAATATGGCCGATAAGGATGAAAGGATAGTGGCAGTTTATGCCGCAATGCTGGAGGGAACAGGCCTTGAAAAGTTTAAGCCATACCACGAGGAGAGATGCTTTGATGTGGGAATTGCAGAGGGCGGGGCAGTGACCTTCGCCGCAGGCCTTGCAAAAGGAGGGTTGAAACCTTTCGTTGCAATTTATTCAACATTTTTGCAGCGGAGCTACGACATGATAATAATGGATGTTGCACTGCAAAATCTGCCTGTAGTGTTTTTAATTGACAGGGCAGGTATAGTTGGAAATGATGGCGAGACTCATCACGGTGTATTCGACTTATCCTATCTTTCCTCTATCCCCAACATGACCATCATGTGTCCTAGAAACGGCAACGAGCTTGTGGATATGATGGATGCTGCATTAACATTTGATTCACCTGTGGCCATTAGATATCCAAGAGGTGATGCTTACTATCCCAAAGAAAAGGAGCAGGGAATGACACTTGAGCCTTATGAGGTTTCCTTTGGAAATGACGGATGTGTGTTTGGTGTGGGGCCAATGTTTTATACTGCTAAGAAAGCAGCCGAAAGGCTGGCAGGGGAAGGGATAATGGTCACTGTAATTGATCCTAAGACCATTAACTATAATGAATATAGTTTTGAGTTATCACTAAACTTTAACAAGGTGATTACGGTGGAGGATAATGTCATAAGAGGAGGCTTCGGTGAAAAACTGTCTGCTTTCGTTTCCAACCACGGCCTTAAAGATATGAAGGTATTAAACTTGGGATGGCCCTCCTGTTTTATTCCCCAGGGCAGCCAAAGCCAGCTGTATAAGCTTCACGGCCTTGATGAGGAAGGTGTTTACGAAAGGATTAAAGACTTTGTCAAAGGATAGAATCGATACTCTTTTAGTGGAAAAAGGTCACTTTCCCACCAGGGAAAAGGCAAAGAGATCTGTTATGGCAGGTCTTGTATATATAGGAGAGGTTAGAATAGACAAGCCCGGGACTATGGTGCCAAATGACTCTGTGATCACTGTCAGGGAAGGCGGTAATCCCTATGTGGGAAAGGGCGGCTTGAAGCTGGAGAAAGGATTAAATGAATTCAATATTGATGTTAAGGGAAAGGTCTGTATAGATATAGGAGCGTCCACGGGAGGCTTTACAGACTGCCTTTTAAAACAGGGCGCCTCTAAAGTCTACGCCGTAGATGTGGGTTATGGCCAGCTGGACTATTCCCTTAGAGATGACGAAAGAGTCATCAATATGGAGAGAACCAATGTAAGAAATTTAACGGGGGATGATTTTTCCTTAAAACCGGAATTTATTGTAATCGATGTTTCGTTCATAGGCCTTTCAATGGTTCTTCCTGTGGCCTGTACTTTTATTGAAGAAGGGCAGATACTGTGCCTTGTTAAGCCTCAGTTTGAAGCAGGAAAAGAAAAGGTGGGAAAGGGAGGAATCGTTAAGGATAAAGAAGTCCATAAAGAGGTAATTTCTTCACTTGTTAAAAAGGGGAGTGAACTGAAACTGTCATCTTTAGGACTTACATGGTCTCCTGTAAAGGGAGCAAAGGGGAATATTGAGTATCTGTTGTTATTTCAAAAGGGGAAAGGAGGAAGAGAAGTAATTTCTATAGGGGATGAAATTACAAGGACAGTAGAGGAGGCCCACAGCAAAATGGGATAAATCAGTCAGGGGGACAAAAAAATGGAAATTTCTGAAAGGATGAAAAGTATGGAATTTTCACCTATACGGAAGTTTTATCCGTATCAGGTGGAAGCTGAAAAACGAGGAATAAAAATCTACAATTTCAATATAGGGCAGCCGGATATTGAGACACCTAAAGGCTTTATGGAAAGAATAAAGGGTTATAAAGGAGAGGTTTTAGAATACCTTCCTTCACAGGGCCTGCCTGAGCTTCTTGAGAAAATCAAGGCTTATTATAAAAAACATGGCATGGATTACGAGACTCGTGATATTTTAATAACCAACGGCGGCAGTGAAGGGCTGATGGCGGTGTTTTCATCAATCTTTAATGAAGGGGATGAAGTAATAATACCGGAACCCTTTTACACCAACTATAAAATATTTCTATCATATTTCGGCGCAAAAATAGTACCCATAAAATCTCATGCAGAGGAAGGGTATCATTATGGGGACAGAGAGAAAATTGAAAAGCTTATAACGGGAAAAACCAAAGCAATCCTTGTTAACTCCCCTTCAAATCCCACGGGAAATGTTTTAACCAAGGAAGAGATGGAGTTGATTTTAGAGATTGGAAGGGAGCATTCTCTTTACGTAATTTCTGACGAGGTGTACAGGGAGTTTGTGTACGACGATGCCAAAGTATCAAGCTTCGGCGTTTCACAGAAGGGCTATGAGGACAACCTTATAATAATAGACAGCATTTCAAAGAGATTTTCCGCCTGCGGTGCCAGAATAGGAATGGTGATCACGAAAAACGAAGCTGTAAAGGAAGCTGTTATGCATATGCTTCAGGCAAGACTTTCCGCACCTGCACTGGAGCAGGTGGGAGCATGTTTTCTGTATGAGCTTCCTGATGAATATTATGAAGAGGTAAGAAAAACTTACGAAAAAAGGCGAGACATAGCATATTCGGAAATAATAAAGATACCTGATGTAATATGTAAAAAGCCAAGGGGCTCTTTTTATATAACCATAAAGCTTCCCGTAAAGGATGCAGAGGCTTTTCAGATGTTTATGCTGAAGGACTTTGATTATAACAAGGAGACCATAATGTTTGCGCCCTGTAAAGGCTTTTATGAAACTAAGGGCAGAGGCTTAAGAGAGATAAGAATTGCCTATGTTTTAAATGAAGAGTCCATTAAAAAGGGAATGGAAATATTAAGGCGCGGTCTATTGGCATATAAAGAGAGGAAAGAGGTCTAAAAGTGGCACTGTCACCTATGATGAAGCAGTATAAAGAAATAAAGGAAAAGCATAAGGATGCTATCCTGTTTTTCAGGTTAGGTGATTTTTATGAAATGTTTTATGAGGATGCGAAGATCTGCTCAAGAGAGCTTGAGCTGGTCCTTACAGGAAAACAGTGCGGCGAGACGGAACGTGCTCCCATGTGCGGTGTGCCTCATCATGCCTCTCAAAATTATATTGCAAAGCTTGTGGACAGAGGCTATAAGGTAGCTGTATGTGAACAGATGGAGGATCCGCAGACTGCAAAAGGAATCGTTAAGAGGGAAGTTATTCAAATCATAACTCCCGGCACCGTCATTTCCCAAACCATGCTTTTGGAGAAGGAAAACAGCTACATAGTATCTGTCTATCACCATGAGAAGGAGGCCGGTCTTGCCTACTCTGATATAACTACGGGAGAAATAAGGGTAACCTCATCAACAGGTTTTTCTTTAACCCATTCAATAATTAATGAGATTGAAAGAATAAGCCCAAAGGAAATTCTGTACGGCAAAGATAGAAGCATGAATGAAGAAGAATCTCTGGAGCCTTATCTGCCTGAGGCTTACACTGTCACCACAGAGGAGACGGGGGGATCCTTAAACAGGGTTCAGGAGCTTTTGAGGGACAGGTATCCTTCGGGACTTTTATCCTATGGAATAGAATACGGCAGCCCGGAAGCAAAGGCTTTAGGTCTGCTTTTAAGGTATCTCAAAAATAATTACAACTCCGATTTCACCCATCTTTTAAACGTAAAAAAATATGGCATCGGAAACAGGATGGCCCTTGATAAATCGACTTTAATTAACCTTGAAATAACCGGGAGCCCTAATTCATCAAACAGTAAAAATACGCTTTTAACCATCCTTGATATGACCAACACTGCCATGGGGGCAAGGATGATGAAAAGATGGCTTAAAGAGCCTTTGACTGACAAGAAAGAAATTATTCCCAGGCAGGACAGCGTGGAGATCCTCTTTAACAATCCGATTTTAAAAAATAACTTTGAGGAGCAGTTAAAAGGTATTTACGACCTTGAAAGAATTGGGGGAAGAATTGCCCTTGAAACTATAAACCCCAGAGATCTTTTGGCTTTGGCGAAATCCGTAATGCATATTCCCGATATTAAGTGGGAGCTTTTAAGCCTTGAGGGTGGGCTTTTAAAGGACCTGGGTGAAAGGATATACGCCTTTCAGGAAATCTACGAATTAATTGAAAGAAGCATTTGTGAGGATTGTCCTCTTTCTGCTAAAGAGGGTGGAATATTTAAGGAAGGTTATTCAGAAGAGCTGGATGTTCTTAAAGCTTCAATTAAAGAGGGACAAAAATTTATAGCATCTCTTGAAACAGAAGAAAGAGCCAGAACAGGAATAAGGAATCTAAAGGTAGGCTTTAATAAAGTCTTCGGCTATTACATTGAGGTTACCAAATCAAACTATAATCTGGTGCCGGAAGACTATATAAGAAAACAGACTCTTGTGGGAAGTGAACGATTCGTAACTCCCAAGCTTAAGGAGGTGGAGGCTCTGGTCCTGTCAGCTGAAAATAAAATCAATCAGCTGGAGTACAGACTTTTCACAGAAATAAGGGAGTATCTTAAAGGCTTTATTTCCGATCTGCAGATTACGGCAGAAGCCTTAAGTATCCTTGATGTGCTTTGTTCCTTTGCCAAAGCCGCTTTAGTAAACGGATACGTAAAGCCTGAAATAAGGGAAGATTATAAAATAATAATCAAGGGCGGCCGCCATCCCGTTGTAGAAAAAAATGTTAAAAATGAAATATATGTACCAAATGATACATATATGGATAAAGAGGATAATATTCTTCTTCTCATTACAGGGCCCAATATGAGCGGGAAATCCACTTATATGAGGCAGGTGGCTTTAATAATTCTTATGGCTCAAACGGGCTCCTACGTGC
>JAAZGD010000121.1 GCA_012511395.1 Clostridiales bacterium | reverse complement strand
GGCATTACCCAGTAATCTAGGCCGAAAGTAGTCCCGCAGCCTACTAAAACGGCAACTCCTGCGAATACCATCCAGAAAGTAGACAAATAAAGTCCTGTAGTGCACACGAACATAAACTGCAGCACCAGGGAAACAATTGCTGATGGAGTAGTGAACAAACCTCCGATTAAAGCCAGGCCTATAATAATTTCCGTTACTACTATGATGGACTGCATTACTATTTGAACCGAATCATTTGCAAGAATAAAAGTATCTACAAACCAGTTCATAAGAGGTACATCAAGCTTAAATGCGAAATCCGCAAGAACTGATGAAGCTAAATCCTTTCCGCTTACAAGAATAGTATGGAACAGTCCCAGGATATTAAAGTCCATAAGGACAGTGCCTATAGCCTGTACTCCCTCTGCCACTTCTCCTGTGGCGGCAGTTAAAGCATCCAGTGCTTCTGCGGCTGCTTCTTCCGCACCTGTTGCAGCTGTCTCTCCATCTGAGGCGCCTATTCCTAAAATGCTGTTATACCATGCGTTGGCTCCTCCAAAGAAGCCCGCAAGATTAGGTGATGAGAACCAGCCCTCCATAGCTTTATGTATACCCTCAAAGAGCCAAATAACACCCAACCAGACTCTTAAGGGGAATAAAAGGAAGCTGGCAGTTCTGTTTGAGAAGTGCCCTCCAACAAAGCTTCTCTTGTTTCTAATATTGAAAAACTCATGTTTCATGTAGGTCCATACTTTGTTCCAGCCAAGTATTTGAATGAAGTAGACAATGTTTATCATATGCTTTGAAAGCATGGCTAGGAAAGAGGGAAGGTTGACCATGAAATTAGGGAACCCTACTCGCGCAACGCCATAGCGGCCCCCCACACATACCATAAATCCGTGGAATTCAGGAGTATACTCCTCCATTTCACCTTTTCCTGTTATTGTAACATCAATATTTTTGGCACATGTTGCCGCGCTGTGTTCGCAGTTCTCCACAACTTGAGGGACAGGTGTCTCTGAACCTTTTGGCGTGTAAAGCATATTGTCCCCTATAACATATACACCTTCATCAGTGAGTGAACGAAGATAATGGTCAGTCTTAAGCCTGTTTCTTCCTGCAGTTTCAAGGTACTTTGCCGCTTCACCTGCAAGGTCGGAGCTCTCAATACCCGCCGCCCAAATAATCATGCCGGCAGGAGTCTGGCAATGCTTTTCATTGCAGACGGTCTCTATATAATCAGGGCCGATAGATACTACTGAAGTTTTGAGAATTACATTGACTCCCATCTTCACCAGCCTTTTTTCCACCTTTTCAGAAAGTTTGCTCGGTAGATTAGGAATAGTTCTCTCGAGGATGTCGATTATTGAAATGCTCACATCTTCTCTGTCAATATTAAACTTGTCACAGGCATAAGGAACGTATTCCGCCAGCTCACCGGCCATTTCAACTCCTGTGAACCCTGCACCTACAACAAAGAAGTTCAGAAGCTTTCTTCTTTCCTCCTTAAGAGGAAGAGAGCTTGCTTCTCTAAACATGGTTTCAAGTCTATGGCGTATTTTTAATGCATCATCATAGGACCAGAGAGTGTGGGAATTTTTGTCCGCACCTTTAACACCAAAAAATGTAGGCTTTGATCCTGTAGATATAATCAGATAATCATACTCATAGTTGTCATGGATACCAAGTGCTGTTTTGTTTTCAAAATCGATTTCTTCAATTGTGTCAAGGACCACAGTAACTTTTCAGCCTGCGAATATCTTCTTTTGAT
>JAAZGD010000120.1 GCA_012511395.1 Clostridiales bacterium | reverse complement strand
TTGTTTTTTTAATTAATTTTATCCAAAAAAAGTACCATTATGGAAAATGGCACCTTTTTCTTTTTCAAATATACTATCCTTTATAAGTAATAGCTGCTTGTGCTGCTGCTAGTCTTGCAATAGGCACCCTGAAAGGTGAGCAGGATACGTAATCAAGTCCAACCCTATGGAAAAACTCTACAGAACCAGGGTCCCCTCCATGTTCACCACAGACTCCTATCTTTAAGTTCTTCTTAGTCTGCCTGCCAAGTTTAACGCCCATCTCTACAAGCTTTCCTACGCCCTTTTCATCTACTCTTACGAAAGGATCGCTCTCATAAATCTTCTTGCTATAGTAGTCGCCTAAGAATTTTCCTGCATCATCACGGCTAAAGCCAAAGGTCATTTGTGTTAAGTCGTTAGTACCAAAACTGAAAAACTCAGCTTCCTTTGCAACTTCATCAGCAGTAAGAGCAGCTCTTGGAATTTCAATCATGGTTCCAACAAGATATTCTAGGGCCATATCTTCTTTTTTCAAAACCTCTTCTACTGCCTTTACAACTATGTCCTTAACAAACTTCATTTCTTTTACTTCTCCCACTAAAGGTATCATTATCTCAGGCTTAATGTTAAGGCCTGTTTCCTTCTTAACCTTCGTTGCAGCCCTTGCAATAGCTCTTGCCTGCATAGTTGCAATTTCAGGATAGCTGACAGCCAGTCTGCAGCCCCTGTGGCCCATCATGGGGTTTGTTTCATGAAGGCTCTCTATAGTCTGTTTAATTTCCTCCACAGAAATGTCCATGGTTTTGGCAAGGACCTTGATGCTCTGCTCATCCTGAGGCAAAAACTCGTGAAGAGGCGGATCTAATAGCCTTATAGTAACAGGCCTTTCCTCCATCACTTTGTAGATCTCTTCAAAGTCTACTTGCTGAAGTGGTAAAAGCTTATCCAAAGCCTTTTGCCTCTGTTCCACCGTCTTTGAAAGTATCATTTGCCTCATGGTTAAAATTCTGTCTTCACTGAAGAACATGTGCTCAGTCCTTGCGAGACCTATTCCTTCTGCGCCAAATTTTATAGCAGTCTGTGCATCTTGAGGTGTATCTGCATTTGCTCTCACCTTTAATCTTCTGAATTCATCAGCCCATTCCATCACTGTTTGAAAGTTTCCAGAAACAGTTGCTTCCACAGTATCTATTTTGCCTAAATAAACATTACCTGTAGTTCCATCAATTGAAAGGATATCTCCTTCCTTTACAAGATTCCCTTTAACTTTCATCTCTTTCTTTTCATAGTTTATCTCTAAATCACCGCATCCTGATACACAGCATTTGCCCATGCCTCTTGCAACTACCGCAGCGTGAGATGTCATTCCACCCCTTGCGGTTAAAATACCTTGAGCCGCATTCATGCCTTCAATATCTTCAGGTGATGTTTCTACCCTTACTAAAAGTACAGGGCCTTTTTCCGCCTTTTCCCTTGCATCTTCCGCAGTAAAGCACACAGCTCCGTAAGCAGCCCCGGGTGATGCTGCAAGACCTGATGATACAGGCTTCGCTTTTTTAAGTTCAGCTTCATCAAACTGCGGGTGTAAAAGTGAATCAAGATACTTTGAATCCACCTTCATAAGAGCTTCTTCCTTTGTGCAAGTACCGTCTTCAAATAGCTCCACTGCTATCCTTAATCCGGCTTGGGCGGTTCTTTTACCGTTTCTCGTCTGAAGCATATAGAGTTTTCCTTTTTCAATGGTAAACTCCATATCCTGCATGTCCTTGTAGTGAGTATCAAGCTTTGATGCAATTTCAGAGAACTGCTTGTAAACATCAGGCATCAGGTCCTTAAGGTTATCGATGGGTTCAGGTGTTCTTATACCTGCAACAACGTCTTCACCTTGAGCGTTGGTTAGGAACTCTCCAAAAAGTTTCTTTTCCCCGGTGGCAGGATTTCTCGTAAAAGCAACTCCCGTTCCGGAGTCATCTCCCATATTTCCATAAACCATAGATTGAACATTTACTGCTGTTCCCCAGTCGCCGGGAATATCGTGAAGCCTTCTGTAGGAAATGGCCCTTGGATTGTTCCAGCTTCTGAATACAGCCCTAACAGCATCTAACAGCTGTTCCTTAGGGTCTTCGGGAAAGGCCTTCCCCAGCTTTTCCTTGTAATGGTCCTTGAAAAGCTTAACCAACTCCTGCATATCATCCTTGTCAAGATCTGTATCCTTTTCAGCACCCTTTCTTTTTTTCATGGCTTCAAGGATTTCATCAAAGCCTTCCTTTCCAAGTTCCATAACCACATCGGAAAACATTGTTATGAACCTTCTGTAAGAGTCATATACAAATCTGGGATTATTGGTAAGGGCAATAAGGCCTTTGGCCACTTCTTTGTTCATCCCCAGATTTAAAACGGTATCCATCATCCCCGGCATTGATGCTCTTGAGCCTGAACGTACCGATACTAAAAGAGGATTTAAGGGATCTCCAAATTTCTTCCCTGTAATCTCTTCCATTATAGATACATAGTTAAATATTTCTTCTTTCAGGTCATCCGAGATTTTCCCCCCGTCCTCATAATACTTGGTACAGGCTTCTGTGGTAACGGTGAACCCTTGAGGTACAGGCATCCCAAGATTGGTCATTTCAGCAAGATTCGCCCCTTTTCCGCCAAGGAGTTCCCGCATCTTTCCACTGCCTTCTTTAAACAGATAAATATACTTTGTTTCCATCCCTTAACCCTCTTTCTAAAAGTAATCTAAAAAATTTATTATATCACAATAGTAATGAAAACCTACAATTTCTCCTGCCATTTTTCAGCTTCATGATAAAATGCATGGATAATATCAAAGCCGGCTGTATGAGGCACATCGCAGCCTGAGGAGAGAATAAAGTTGTTGTAGCTTCCCACACTGTCAAGAAGCGCTCTTACACATGCTCTCATTATTTCCGGAGTGCCGTTCACAAAGCAGGCTGCAGGGTCTATGTTACCCATAACTAAAATATCGGGAGGAATCAGGTCCATCACCTCTTTCATGTTGACCTTATTTCCAAAGTGAATTGCTCTCACACCTGTGTTTACGATTGATTCCGTCATTTTACCCGCTGCATCCCCGCAGTTGTGATAAAACACTGAAAAGCTTTCATCCTGAAGGAAGTCTACAATTTTTTTAATGTAGGCTCCTGAAAATTCCTCTGACATCTTAGGTGAAATAAGGCCTGCCAAAGGCTCTGCAATAAAAACTCCGTCAGCTCCGGCTTTTTTAAACTCTCCTCCGTAATCTATAAGAAATTCACAGACCTTTTGCAAGGTTAGATGAAGAAGCTCAGGATTCTTCTTCGTATAGACTAATGCTTTGTTAACATCAAGAAGTCTTCCCCCAAGAGAAAAGGGTCCTAATATGCCCCCAAGCACCGGCCTGTCACTAATCACTTTTTTAGCTAAAGAGCAGGCTTCCACCATCACCTTCGTCCTGTGACGGTTTACTTCAGGGACTCTTAATGCTTCCGCTGAAGGAATATCTGTTATCAAGGCCCCTTTAACTGTAGGTACCTCATTTTCATACTCTTTAATCTCTGCACCAAATGCTTCAGCTTCAACTGACAAATCCATTACGCCTACCGAGATCAGCGGGTCTGCTTTTTCCACAATGATCCTCATAGCTTCTGCAAGATAACTAGAGTTATGAAGCAATTCTCCCAAAGATACGTCCATTAAAGAAAGGGCAGGATAAAGAAGTAGAGGTGATGGTTTTTTCACCTTTTCCAAAATAACCTGTCTTTGCCACTCTACCATATTTATAGCCATATACTCCTATACCCTCCTATAGCTTAGCCTTCGCTTCCTCCATAATATCCCTTATAACCTTTTCTGTTTGAGCAGGCAGCGGGCAGACTATACCTTCACTTAAAATTTTAGAAACTGTTTCCCTGGCATTGGAAATCATAGTGGGAGAACCCAGCTTAACCCAGGTATCGTATGTGTCTCTGTTCATAAGATTTGGAGTGTAATACTCATCACTTCTAAACAGCTCTCTTGTGCTCTTCTGCTTTAAGAAGTGACCTCCCGGTCCCACCTTTTTAATTTCCTCAAACATATCTTCATCCTTAAAGTTTGTAACACCTTTTGCAAATCTGTTGGAAAGTTCAAGAATTTCACCATCCATTAAAATCTGTTCCAGTGTCATGGTCATGCTGCTTTCCAAAAATCCTGCGCCCTGAACTACATCACAGCCTGTAAGAACTAAGGGTAAAGTGTTCATAAGCTTTTCAAGAGCAGCCTGGAAGCCCATATCCGCAGCATCCGTCAAACAGCCCGCTACAATAGTGGGAAATCCGTAGTACTTGCCCATCTGATTCATGCATGTCAATTGAAGAGCAGTTTCAGGTGCTCCTTCCAAAAACCTGCCTGTGCTTCTGTCGATGGACCCTACAGCTGCTCCGTAAATCAAGGGTGTGTTGGGAGTAACCGTTTGAAATATAGCCACACAGGACAAAACCTCAGCGTTAGCCACCGCCACATTGTTAAAGAGGCCGGCAGGCCCTGTACTTCCCGAGGCAGGCATAGGATACATAAGAATAGGAGAGTTCATTTTTGTCAATGCCATGGTAGCTTCAAGCATCTCAAGGTCATGGCTCAAGGGAGCTACTGTACAATAGGTAGCCGAATAGAGCATTCTCTCCTTAAGCTTTTCCTCTCCCCCTAAAATAGCTTTTACAGTTTCCTTAACGTAATATACCTCAGAAACCTTTTTCACTTCATCCTGTATATGTTTTCCCGAATTTATATAACATGTGGCAGCTCCTAAAAAGCCTGCGGCACCTTGCGGCACGTCGTGAGCCACAAGAGGCGGCCAAAGCACTGTCCCTGCTTTCATCCTTTCAAAAACTCTTGCGGCGTTTTCAATATCTGAAAGAAGAGAGCCTCTCCTCTCCCCTGTATTAAAGTCTATTACCCTTGTGCCCATACCATCCAGATTTATTGATGAAGATAAGCCGGGGAGTAAAACATTGTGGTCTTCACACCTTGCTCCCAGGGTAAAACTTTTAGGTGACTGCTTTAATGTTTTTTCTATTAAAGCTTGGGGAAACTTCACTATCTTTTCATCCCACAGGACTTCCGCTCCCTCTTTTTCAAGAAGGGAAAGAGCCTTTTCGCTGGGTACTCTTACGCCTACTTCTTCTAATATCCGTACGCTTTCTTTATGAATTTGAGAAAGCTCTTCCTCTGACAGAACTCTCAGTATAGTATTCATTTTTATCTCCTTAATTAAACAGGTCTCTCACAAGATTGACTGCAGTTACAGCGCTGTCTGCATAGCCGTCTGCCCCAATGGTTTTAGCCCAGCTTTCGGTGACAGGCGCTCCTCCCACAATCACCTTAACCTTGTCTCTTAAATTTCTTTCTTCAAGCATCTTGATAATCTTTCCCTGCTCTTCCATGGTAGAAGTCAAAAGCGCGGAAAGACCTAATACATCAGGTTTTTCCCGCAATACTGCTTCTACTACCTCCTCATTTGGAATATCTGCTCCCAAATCAATAAGGTTCATTCCGTTTGCAGTAAGCATGGCGCCAACAATAGTTTTTCCTATATCATGGACATCACCGTTTACAGTAACCATCATCACCTTCTTTTCTGTGCCCTTTTCTACTTTTCTTTCTTTTAAGGCAGAATCAAGAATGGCCAAAGCCTCCTTCATAGCATCTGCGGAGCAAACCAGCTCCGGCAGGAAGTATTCCCCTTCTTCGTATAGATCGCCTGCTTGCCTTATGCCTTTTAAGAAACCCTTCTCCATCACCTCTTCCACATTAAGGCCTTCAGCAAGAGCTTCCAAAGCCAGCTTTTTGGCTTCCTCCTCTTCTCCAAGAAGTACAGACTCTTTCATTGCTTCAAACAATAAAGACATAACTACTCTCCTTTCTTGACATCAGTGTCAATAAATCCATTTTACTAATTTTTAGCACCTTTTTGTAAATAATTTTTAATAATCAAAAAGGCAGCCGTTACGCTGCCCTTGCTTACAGGCCAGGTTATATGTTAAGGTTGCTCCTGCATTCTGTCAAAAGCCTTATCAAAGAGCAGATTTTTTTGTACAATCACTCTCTCATGGCTTCCGTTGGCAAATACTCCCTTGTCATCTGATACTTCAAAGCCTAGAATTACAAAACAGCCTTGCGCTGTTTTCACCTTAATTGAAAGAGTTATGGACTGTCCTGAAAAGACAGGTGCCAGATGAGTTATTTGGAAGCTTTTTCCTATAGAAAAGTATTCCTCCGGCAGGTTTTGATCGATTAGTTCGATGGAAGCATCAGCCACCATCCTGGCTAGGCTTCCTGTGGACAGCAAGGTGGACAGCTCAAAGCCTTCTTTAGAAACTCCCTCATTTAAAGAAGAGGATTGACTATGAACAACAAGAGAGGCGCCCTCTTTAATTGAATATTCCTTCATAACTAACACCTCCTTACTATATTTAGTATATACCCTATTATTTAAAATACAAATACCGCTTAATCGCAAAAATTTCTTCAACCTCCTTATTCCCTCTTTTTCATGTAAGGTGTATAATTCCTGTAAAGTATGCTTTAAGGCTTTAAACTATCAAAGGAGGGTTTTTCAATGAAGAAGGCACTGTTATTATTGCCGGTGCTACTTTTGATGATGAGTTTTGCATCCTGCGGCGGGCCTTCGGGGGAGGCTGCACCTGAGGTTATTATTTTTACAGACAATGTTCTTGAAGAAAAAATTCGTGAAGCCATGGACCGGCCGGAAGGTGATATCACCGTAGCTGAAGCTGAAGCTGTTATTAGTCTTGATCTTTCCAATGAAAGCTTTGATGATATGAACTTAAAAAACGGAGGAATCAAGGACATCAGCGATTTAAAATACTTTACGGGGCTTGAAGACCTGAATCTGTCTTATAACGACTTTCACGACCTCTCACCCCTTGCCCAGCTTACCTCTCTTAAAAGTTTAGGGTTTACAGGAGTATCTGCGGAAGATCTTTCCGTGCTAAGGGACCTTACAAACATGACCTGCATGATTTTTGACTGGACTTGTAATGGTGAGGAAGGTGTACGACAAAAGGGTGACATAAGCCTGGACTTTCTTTCTGACATGAAAAATTTGGAGATTTTTTCAGCCTGCGGCGGCGGCATAAAGGATATAACGGCACTGGGGGATTTGACGAAAATCTGGAGCCTTTTTCTTGATGATAATTCAATCTCAGATATCACCGTTCTTTCCAATCTTACGGATTTGAGAGAACTGAAGATCAGTAATAACTTAATCACTGATTTCAGCCCTCTTAAAGATATTTACCCGAATTTAGAGTTTGTAGATATAGAAATGTAATGTTCATCGGTGATAAATCTGAGAAGGGAGTTAATTATGAAAAAGGTACTTATTACGGTAATGGCACTTATTTTAATCGCAGCCTTCCCATCCTGCGGCGGGCCTTCAGAGGAACCCACATCACAGGTGGTTATATTCCAAGACAATGTTCTTGAAGAAAAGATTCGTGAAGCCATGGACCGGCCGGAAGGTGATATCACCATAGCTGAAGCTGAAGCAGTTACAAGTTTTGATTTTGAGATGGATGGAAGTGACTGGTCCTTGCCAAGAATAGAAAATATCAGTGATCTTAAGCAGTTTAAAAATTTAACAGGTTTGAACCTGAACTGGGCCCTTTACGACAGTGACAATGACTTTGATCTAAGCCCTCTTTCCGGTTTAACCAATCTTGAACGGCTCTATATCTGCTGTGACAGCATATCCGATATCAGCGCCCTTTCCAAATTGACCAGCCTGGCAGACCTTTGGATATGGGGCAACGGGAATATCAAAGATATAAGTGCACTTTCCAATATGACAAAGATGGAGAGCCTGTGGATTAAAACCAACAGCATTTCCGACATCAGCCCGCTTTCCAACATGAAAAATCTGGAATATCTCTACATGGAGAATAATCAGGTTGCAGACCTGTCACCTCTTTCCGGTTTAACAAATTTGCATTATATTCTTTTATCGGGCAACCCTGTTACAGACTATTCACCCCTTGATTCTATATATCAAAACCTTGAAGAAAAGGATTTCTAAGTGAATTAAAGAAAGCATAAAAATATCGCAGAATAATGGATACAATCACCGTATCAATATTCTGCGATTTTTTTGGTCGGAGTGGAGAGATTTGAACTCTCGGCCTCTTGACCCCCAGTCAAGCACGCTAACCAAGCTGCGCCACACCCCGATTTATAATACTAAAGCCCTCGACAATATGAGGGCTGGAATATTCTAGAATAACTATGTTTCTCTTGCTTCATTGTTTTGTGCTACTTTACGCTCTAAATTTAACATAATGAGTGGATTGTTGCAAGTTAAAATGAAAAAATATGTAAGAGATGAAACAAGAAAAATGATTTTGAAACCTTGGCAGCTGGAATCCCGGGAGAATACTTCAAGAAACCCTGAACAATATATTACAGGAAGTT
This sequence comes from Clostridiales bacterium, assembly GCA_012511395.1. Lineage (GTDB taxonomy): Bacteria > Bacillota > Clostridia > Peptostreptococcales > Anaerovoracaceae > JAAZGD01. Next base: position 8,120 of record JAAZGD010000120.1, on the reverse strand, counting down.
GGGGGAAAGATCCTCTTGAAAGCTCATTTTAAAATACGATATGAATATGATAAAAGCCGTTGGAATATAGGCATGGGATAAGGCATTTTTGTTAAAAAAATATTTTGATAATTCAAGAAATTCAGAACTTTTTTTTAAATCTGATTATTGATTAAAAATATAAAAGAGTGTATTATATTGTTAATCTTCTGAATCCGTTATTCAGAAGATAGTTGCCGAGAACATGCACCTAAATGCAATGTTCTCCATCTAGGAGAGTAAAAGGAGAAGAAACGATGAAACGAAGAAGTGTTATCGCATTTGTATTAGTGCTCTCGCTAATCTTTGCCTTTACAGGGTGCGGAGGCGGAGGAGGTGATGGAGGTGTAGCAGAATATTCTGCAGATAATCCCATCACTTTAAGATTAGCATCTGATGCGCCAAAAGAGCACATTGCCACTGGACTAAATAACGATGCTTGTGCAATGGTGGAGGAAAGAACGGAAGGCCGTGTTAAAGTGCAGTACTTCCCTGCAAGCCAGTTAGGTGACTACCTTACAGTATATGAAGAAATTGTTAGAGGAACCATCGACCTGGCGCAAATAACAATTCCCTAAAGCATAGATGCAAGGCTGGGAGCCCCGTACCTTCCTTTCTATGCATTAAACTACGAAGATGTCAAGAGGCTGTATGCCCCTGATTCCTTCCTGTGTCAGCAGATTGGTGCTATTGCCGAGAAAGATAATGTTAAGTTCCTTGGAATAGTACTTGAAGGCTTCATCGGTATGGGCTACATTAAAGAGCCTACAGATATGTTTACACCCGGAACCAATAAACATGTGAAGAGCAGGTCTCCATCCATGGTTACCTTCTTCCAGCCCATGGAAGATTTGGGCTTTGGACCTGTATCCATACCTTATGGTGAAGTTCCTACAGCTATTCAGACTAAAGTAGTAGACGGATGGGTAGGAGGCACACCCAATATGAACTATGCTTGGGTAGGCGAAATGATCAACTATATGTATGTGAATTACATCTTTGCAGAAGCTACAAGCTATGTACTTAGTGAAAAAACACTTGCAAAGCTTACTCCTGAAGATCAGGAAATCTTAATTGACGTGTTCCAGCAACAGAGTATGACCAGCTTCACCGAGGCAGAAGCCAACGAAAGAGTTTATATGCAGAAGTTGGAAGATGATTACGGTGTAGAAGTAATTGAATTTACAAAGGAACAGGTTCAGGCATATGCCGACTTTGTAAGAGAAACAACTTGGCCCAAACTTGAAGACTTATTGACCAAGGAATTGATGGACGGCTTTAGAAAAGAAGTAGGATTGCTCTAATCTAACTAAAGTTAACAATTAATGAAATGCCTATTGCCGGAGAGGATAATATCCTCTCCGGTAGAAAAAATCTAAAGGAGGTTGCCTTGAGTACACTGGAAAGAACGAAATTTTGGTTGTGGCTTGAGAAATTATTGCGGTTCGGACTGATCGTTTGCGGCATCATGGTAACATTAATAGTGTTTGCAGCAACCATCACACGGGCAATCAGTGTGGATTTCAGAGGCTACGAAGAGTTTCTTGTAGTATTTGCATTCTGGCTGTATATGTTTGGGACTGCTCACGGCAGTTTTGAAAACAGTCATATTACAGCGGATATACTGGGGCTGATCTTAAAAGAAGGTCTGGTAAAGGACATATTTGACCTAATTAAATATGTGCTGGCCCTGGTAATAGGATTTATGTTTTTAATCTGGGCCATTGAACTTGTTCAATGGACAATAGTCATGAGCACAAAAACTCCTACATGGAGAATACCCATGACAATTCCTCAATCATCTATTCTTTTCGGATTGGCCTGCGCTACTTTATACAACGCAGTCCGCTTGTACAACGAGACAAAGTTACTTGTACAGAAATATGGAAAGAAGAAAAATACATTGATGCCCAAGGAGATAGAGGAAGGGGGTAGCGACTTATGACTGTAGTAATTGCTATTATTGTTCTTATTACAATTCTTTTATTAGGAGTTCCAATCCCTTTCGCCTTCTTTGCGTCCGCCTTAACCTTGGTATGGATTGGCGGTTATGACAATACCTTTCTGCTCCCCTACGGTTATGGCCAGGTCAGTTCTCTGATTCTAATGGCCATACCCCTGTTTATTTTAGCAGGCGAACTTATGGATAAAAGCGGGATAGGAGAAAGCTTGATAAACTTTGTGAGTTTGTTCATCGGCAGAGTCAGGGGAGGCTTAGGGGCTGTCATGGTGGTGTCCTGCGGACTTTTTGGAGCAATTTCAGGAAGCGGTTTTGCAACACTGTCTGCTATTGGCAGCATCATGCTTCCAAGGATGTATGAAGCCGGTTATCCCCGAGGGACTTCGGCTGCCCTCATATCGAGCGCCGCTCTGTTAGGGCTTTTGATTCCGCCCAGTCTCAACCAGATTCTGTACGCCTTTGTGGGAGGCCAATCTGTTTTAGCTTGTTTTTTAGCCACAGTAGGCCCCGGAATCGTCCTTATTATTTTATTTAGCGCCGTAAATTTTTGGTTGCTTAGAAATAACACGGATATAAAACTGACGGACAGAATCCCAAAGGGAGAGCGTCTTAAAGTAGCGGCAAAAAGAACAGGGTGGGCAGTCCCTGCTATGTTAGCTCCGGTAATCATCCTGGGAGGAATATACGGAGGTTTTATGACTCCAACTGAAGCGGCTGCTGTTTCTGTAGTCTATACTGTCCCGGTGGGCATCTGGTTCTACAGAGGTCTCGATAGAAAAACTTTTCTCGGGGCCCTGATAAAAGCAGGAACAACTGCAGGGGTAATCATGCTCATGCTCTTGTCCGTCATGATGCTGTCAAGACTTTATATAATGGAAAATCTTCCACAGACGATTTTAGCAGCCATGACCAGCGTATCCAGCAATCCCAAAGTTTTGACTTTGATGCTGAACCTGTTCCTTCTTTTGATAGGCATGCTCATGGATGATACCAGCGCAATACTTTTGACCACACCGATTCTTTTGCCTGTTGCAATGTCCGTAGGCATACATCCTGTACATTTTGCAGCTATTGTAGGGGTGAACATAGGTCTGGGAGGGGTAACGCCGCCAACGGCGCCGTTCTTATACTTAGGCTCCAGGGTAGCAAACGCACCTGTAGGTGAAATGCTTAAACCTACTATGTATCTCATCTTCTTAGCCTGGATACCCACACTGATCATTACAACTTATTTCCCCAATCTTTCCCTATGGCTGCCAAGGTTGCTTGGATACGCCTAAGAGAGGAAATGTAGTTTTAATCCCCGGCTGTATATAGGTGGCAGTAAATACTGCCGCCTTTTTTTTGTGACACATAATTCATTTATTGCACCCATGGTTTTTCATGAAGGAGGTAGAAGGGGAAAAAATTGTTGGACAAAGGCACCTTTAAGGCATGAAAAGGGCTCCCCTGAAGATTTCAGGAGAGCCTCGATTTTTCTTGGTTGCGGGGGAAGGATTCGAACCAACGACCTCCGGGTTATGAGCCCGACGAGCTACCAGCTGCTCTACCCCGCGCCATTATGTTTTCCGGCTTTATACCGGTCGGCACATCTATGGTGCCGGAGACCGGAATCGAACCGGTACGAGCTTGAAAGCTCACGGGATTTTAAGTCCCGGGCGTCTGCCAATTCCGCCACTCCGGCAAATTGGCTCCAAGGGTGGGGCTCGAACCCACAGCCTATCGGTTAACAGCCGAGTGCTCCACCATTGAGCTACCTTGGAATACCAGTCCCTATCTTAAGGGACGTTTTATATTGTACCTTACCCTTATGTTTGTGTCAACATATAAGCAGGGGTAAATAAGGAATTTTAAGGCTTCAACCTCTTAATAATGGTCTTCTTTTTTTCCTCTATAGGCTTCGCCATTTTTATTCTGTCCTCAGTAGGCCTTTCCTTTTTCACCTTCTTGCTTAAGGCTGCATTTTCTTCCTCCAGTGCCTTCTTTATTACTTCAATCTTCTTTCTGTATTTTTCAGAAAGCTCTTTATCCTTCATGTCTTCATAGAGCTCTCTTAGCTCTTCCATGGTTCCAAGATGGCTGGGATTCAGGTCCAACACTCTTCTGAAGGAATTAAGGGCATCCTTTCTTCTGCCCTGGCTTTTATACGCTATGCCAAGGTAGTAATAGAGGGGCCACCAGTTGCCATATTCCGTTGTTTGATGGTGCTCAAGGAGGGTTAGATTCTCTCCCAGGTTGCCTTGGCACACTTTGTTTATGGCATTCTCAATTTTAACAGGTTCTTCAATCTGCTTCAGTCTTTTGCTGATCTCTCTTCTGTCTTTGGCATTTCTTGTGAATGAATTAAATCTTTGCCATGCAATCTTCGCTTTTGTATAAAGTCCCATATTTAAATATGCATATCCAAGGTAGTAATAGCTTTGAGCGTGTCTCGGATGGGCTTCTGTTGTAAGTTCAAAAAAGTCTAAAGCTTCAGCCTTAAATCTGCCTACATACTCAGGATTGTCAGACTGCATATACATCTCTCTTAAAACTCTTGCATAGCTATACATACCGTGAAGGTACTCAGGGTTCATGCATAAGGTGGCTCTGAAATGAATACAGGCCTCATCAAACTCCTGCCTTTCTGCTGCATCTCTTCCTGTTTTAAGCATACCTTCCGAAATCTTCCAGTTAAAAATCTTTAAAAGGAATTTGACATAATGAGGCGTATATTGGAAATGAGGATCTATTCCCATAATCCATGCCATGTTTGCCGCAAGAGTAGTAGGCTTGATGCCGTTGCCGCCGGCAAAGGAAGCCAAATCCTCACGCCTTAAGGGAATGGGCACTCCCTTCATCAGCTCTGTCATACCGCCTTTTTTCATATATTCGTCGGAAAATTCAGCGAAGATAAACTTGCTTAAATATTTTTTCAAATATCTTCCTATCCTGTCTTCCCTTAACTGAATGTCATATTCCTCAGGAGGCCTTACCACCATCCTTTTAATGCCCGCTCTTACCATCCACTTGTTTTTATCAATCTCGTCCTGGGAGGCCAGGCTTTTACTTCTTACATCCATCTTTACTTTTTGGCTTGAATCCAGCAAGCCTTTAGATGTTTTTTTTAAACCTTCATCCATTAAATTCTCCAGCCCTTTCTTTTGAAAATACTTTCAAGGTCTTCCCCAAACAGTTTTTCCATATCTCTTCTTAAAAACAAGGTGCCTTCTAAAAGAACTCCTCTTTCACTTCTTCCTTTATACTCTATATATTCATAAAGAATTTTAAACAAATCTTCTTTTTTGTGGGCATATCTTTGATAGCCCTTCAACTGATAAAATCTTGAAAACTCCTCTTAGAAGCTGAAGGGGCTTTTTGAAATCCCAGTCAAGTACTTAAGGCTCTCCTGAAATCCTCCTCTATTATAGTACAAATCCAGAAGCTCCTCTATAAGATAAAGTCTTGAAAGGTCACTGCTTTTCATAAAGCTGTTTTGCAGAACTCTGTAGGGCGGTGTTTCCTGGTAGACGTATTCATATTTCTTGCTTTCTTCCCTGATTTTAGTTCCTTTCAAAAGCTTAAGAAATCCAACTTGAATATGGTTCGCCTCTAAATCGTACACTCGGTTGAAGGAGGTTTTAAAGGTTACAAAATCTTCATAGGGTAATCCCGCAATTAAATCCACATGAACGTGGGCTCTTTCCAGATCTATGAGCTCCCTGGTTTTCCTAAGTGCCTTTTCAATATCATCATCTCTGTCTATTTCCTTAAGTGTTTTTCTATTGGTGCTCTGGATTCCCACCTCAAACTGAAACAGATCTCTTCTTCCCCTGTTCACAGCCTCAATAATAGATTCATCTATAAGATAAGGAGATAATTCAAGGTGCCAAGTAGTAATACCCTTATCCTTTTCCACAATGTAATCCATTATCTTTTTCGTTCGTTCAGAGGACCAGTTAAAGGTTCTGTCTACGAATTTTACTGTTTTAGGCTCTTTCTCAAGCAGAAAATCGAGCTCTTCAAGGACTCTGTATATGGGGATGGCCCTTATACCTTTCTCAGTTGATGAAAGGCAATAGGAGCATTTAAAGGGACAGCCCCTTACCGTTTCGTAATAAACAAGCTGGTTCTTTGGAAAATCCAGATGCTTATAGGCAAAGGAAAGTTCATTTAAATCCAAAGGGGTGCTGTCTTCGTTTATAAAAATTCTGTTTTTCTCCCTGTCTCTGTAGCTAATGCCTTTTATATCTATAAGGGCTTCTGTTTTAAACAAGGCTTGGCACAGGAAAAAGAAGGTCTTCTCTCCTTCCCCCTTTACACAAATATCTACATGGTTATTATTCTTTAAAAAATCAAGAGGGTCGTAGCCTACTTCAGGGCCTCCCATTACTATTCTTGTATTTGGGCTTGCAAGCTTTATCATGGATGCGATTTTTAAGGTTTCTTCCACATTCCAAATGTTTACAGAAAAACATATGGCATCCCACTTTTCCCACATGATTTCAGTATATATATAGTCCGTTCTCTGGTTGATATTAAACTCCCTTACCGAAACCTCCGGCCATCCCTTAAGCTTGTGGTCCTCATAAAAGGAATTTATGGAATACAAAGCTAAAGAGGAGTGTATGAATTTAGAGTTTAAAGTTGTTAAGAGAACCTTAGTCATTAAAGCATCCTGAACCTTTCATCCTTTAACATCCCTTCACTTTTAATTACCTCCTTAATTTCATTCATCATCCTGTCTTTATCCTGAGGTAAGTCGCCTCTTAAGGAGAAGTAATTTGAAGCGTGATTGCTTCTGAAAACACACTTTTTACTTACATTGATGTTTTCCAAAAGCAGAAGGGTCTCCTCCATCACCTCTAATGGTGACAAAAGTTTAAAGGTTCCTTCCTTTACATCTTCATAAAGAGGTGTGTTTCTTTCTACCATAAGTGTGAGAAGTCCCACGTAGGATGGTTCCATTTGGCTTATCATGGTACCTGAATTTATTCCGTGCTCTTTAAAGTTTTTCTTCCCTCCAAGGCCTGAAATAAAGGTGACGGAAGTCTTGATCAAGGCTTTCTCCAGTCTTCTTACACCTTCTATGATTTCATCTCTAGTGGCCCCTTTATTTATAGCCTTTAGTATTTCCTCATCACCAGATTCTGCCCCTATATATACCATATCAAGACCTGCTTTTTGTAATGCTTTAAGTTCTTCATCAGTTTTTCTTAAAACATCCAAGGGAGAGCCATAAGATGTTATTCTCTTAACCTCAGGGAAAATCCTTTTCGTTTCACTTAAAAGCTTTAACAGTTTTTCATTGGATAAACATAAAGCATCTCCGTCTGCATAAAAGATTCTGTCCACCCTTCCATAAGCTTCCTTTGCCATCTTAAGGTCATCTAAAACATCTTCAAAGTCTCTTACTCTGAAGGTTTTATCCTTGTACATGCTACAGAAGGTGCACTTGTTGTGAGAGCATCCTATTGTAACCTGGATTATTAAGCTCCTCGCTTCGCTGGGAGGCCTGTAGATTGTTCCTTCGTATCTCATAATATACCTACATCTTTTCAGGTGCTGTAACTCCAAGTAGATTCAAAGCCTCCTTGATTACGCTTCTTGTAACTACAACCAAAGCAAGCTTTGACAATTGCTCCTCTATATTTTCCACCAGAATATGCTCTTCGTGATAATATCTGTTAAAGGCTTGCGCCACATCTACTACGTATCTTGCTATTACGCTTGGCTCATACCTTTCCGAGGCTTCCACCACCACTTCATCAAACTTATATATTAGTCTTACGAGCCTAAAGGCACTGTCGGTTATAAGATAGGAAGGCTCAACAACTCCTTGTTCCATCACTTTTTCCAAAAGCTCCGGCTCTGCATTTCTTAAAATGCTGGAGGCTCTTGCATAGGTGTACTGGACGTAAGGTCCTGTTTCTCCTTCAAAGTTTAAAACCTTGTCCCAGGAGAAAACGTAATCCTTGGCCCTTGAGTTTGAGAGCTCATTAAATACTACCGCCCCAATCCCCACAATTTTCGCAGTCTCTAAAAGATTATCCGTATTAACATTCTTCTCCAGGATTATTTCCCTGGTCTTTTCTACGGCTTTATTTAAAACATCTTCAAGGAAAACCACCTTTCCTTTTCTTGTGGAAAGATTATCACCGTC
>JAAZGD010000019.1 GCA_012511395.1 Clostridiales bacterium | reverse complement strand
GCCCTTAACCCTGTAAAATGAAATATCATGGGAATCAAGGTAAACTATAAGCTTTTCCCATAAATCCCTGTTTCCCACAGGTTTTTTTGCCTTTGTTTTCCAGCCGTTCTTCTGCCAGTCCACATACCATTTCTTTCTAAAGCATTCCATCAGATAAGAAGAATCAGAAAAGACTCTGATCCTCTGACCTTCCTTTTTAATGGCTTCAAAAGCAATCAACAGTGCTTTCATCTCCATCCTGTTGTTGGTGGTGTTTTTCTCCCCGCCATACAGCTCCTTTTTAATGTGACCATATTCAAGGATTGCACCGTAACCGCCTATATTATTCTCTTCCTGGTTATTTGAGCAGGCACCATCTGTGTAAATGTTTAAGTTTCTCATAAATTCATTGTACAGTCAGGGACAAAAGAGTGCAACATGTATGAGGTTTCAACCTTAAAGGCAATTTAACCTGGCTGTAACAATAATGTAACAATATTATGGTATAGTAGCTATGTATGATAGGAGAGAAGTCACCATGATTTATCAAATGAGGACAAAAAGAAGACATAAATTCTTTTCGGGGCTTTTAATAATTGCCCTGCTCTTTGTGATGCTTCATACATTTTCTCCCTTAACCGCTTATGGAACAACTGACCCTGATGTGACCATAGTCAACCCTCTTGACGGAAGCACTCTTTATTCAAACAGCCTTTTAATCTCCGTAAAGCTTACAGCACCAGAAACCATTAGAATAAATGTATATAAGCAGATGAGACAAGGTGATAACGAAACACCTGTTGCTGTTACATTTACTGAATGGGATAAGTATGCAGCGGAGCTTAAAGAGATAGAAGCAGGCTCCGAAACGGTGACAGGCCCATCCATTAAGGTTCTTAACGGTTATGTGACAGATACCTTCTTCTTTACATCTACCGGCAACCTTGCGTTTTTCACTAAAAAGATAGATAATTTAACTGTAGGAATATATAAAGTAAAGATTGAGACCATAGGTCAAAATGACCAGATTGTCTATACCAAGGAGCACATTCTCTTCGTAAAAGAAAAAACTGAACAGCCTGTTCAGGCTTCAGTATTTGAGAATTCTCAAAAAGGCACAGTAAGCTTTCTACAGAACCTCTTACGATCAATTTTCAAGAAGTAGGAGATCTGTATAGCCGAAAAAGAGGTTCGCCATGCCAGATAACGGCAAAAGCAGAAATGTAAAAGAAACCATAAAAAGCGTGGCTCTTGTAGTATTGTTCCTGTTAACAATACTACTTTTATATGTTTACTGGAAGGATATAAACCCCAAGAGCTTTAATTTTGATAACTTAAAAAATTAGGAAAACCAGAAGGCTGTAATCCTCATAGAAGACATCCTTTATCCTGATGCCTTTGAAATTTCCTATGGAGATGAAAGCTACGGCACAGCCTTTCATAATACTAAGGAGCTTTGGTATGAGGAAGAAGAAAAGGCTGATTTCGTAACAGCCCTAAAGGGTTTTCTAAATACTAAGGACCTCTTTACTGAGGAAATAACAAAGGAACAGTATGATAAGGTTATGGAGCAGGAATCCATAAAAGCAGTTTTTGATTCAGACTTGCCTGTATCCTTCATACTAAAAACTTATGATATAAATATACCTAAAACT
>JAAZGD010000119.1 GCA_012511395.1 Clostridiales bacterium | reverse complement strand
TATAACAGGAGGAGATGAAGTTTGAGAAATGTAGCCAGAATCAGCCTGCTTCTTGATTTTTATGAAAAGCTTCTCCCTGAGAGGCAAAAGGAAGCCATAAGGTTATATAACGAAGAAAACTTTTCCTTGTCTGAAATAGCTGAGCTGTTTGGAATATCAAGACAAGGTGTTCACGATGCTATTAGGAAGGGCGAAACAGCTTTAACCGGCTATGAGGAAAAGCTGGGTTTTCTTAGGCTGATGGAAGTTCACGGTAAAGCGGTGGAAGACTTGAAGAATTTGGCTCTGCAAATTAAGGAAAAGGACAAGGCAATTCCTTCTGAAAAGTTGTTGGAGGGGCTTAAGAAAGTAATTGAAGCCTTGGATAAACAGGAGAACTGAAAATGGCATTTGAAGGTTTACAGGATAAGCTGGCCCTGACTTTTAAGAATTTAAGGGGAAAGGGTGTATTAACTGAAAAGGATGTAGATGAAGTAATGCGAGAAATTCGTTTAGCCTTACTTGAAGCTGATGTTAACTTCAAGGTGGTTAAGGAATTTGTGGAAACAGTCAGAGAAAAAGCTTTAGGCCAAGAGGTATTGAAGAGTTTAAATCCGGCCCAGCAGGTTATAAAGCTTGTTAACCAAGAGCTTATTACTTTAATGGGAGGAACTAACAGTAAACTGACTTATTCCCCAACAGGATTTTCTGTTTATATGCTGGTGGGACTTCAGGGAACAGGTAAAACTACAACGGCAGGAAAGCTTGCCTACTACCTTAAAAAAGAAGGGAAAAATCCCATGCTGGCAGCTCTTGATATATACAGGCCCGCAGCCATAGAGCAGTTGAAGCTTGTGGGAAAAGCTGTGGACACTCCTGTATTTTCCATGGAGGATGAAAAGGACCCTGTAAAAATAGGAGAGAAGGCAATTACTGAAGCAAGAAAAAAGGGACTTAATGCTGTTATTCTGGATACGGCAGGAAGACTTCAGATAGATGAAGAGTTGATGGAGGAGCTTTCAAGACTTAAAAAAGCGTGTAAACCTCACGAAATACTTTTGGTGGTGGATGCTTTAACAGGGCAAGATGCGGTGAACGCAGCAGAGGGCTTCAATGAAAGGCTGGGAATCGACGGTATTATAATGACGAAGCTTGACGGCGATTCAAGAGGAGGAGCCGCTCTTTCTACGAAAAAGGTAACAGGAAGACCCATAAAATTTGCGGGAATAAGTGAGAAGCCCGATGGTCTGGAACCTTTCCATCCCGAGAGGATGGCAAGCCGTATCTTAGGAATGGGGGACATGCTGAGCCTTATTGAAAAGGCGGAAGAAAGCTATTCTGAAGAAGCGGCCAAAGAGATGGAAAAGAAGATGCGTAAAAACGAATTTACGCTGGAGGATTTTCTCGATCAAATGGGCCAGATCAGGAAAATGGGGGGCTTAGCTAAAATTGTGGACATGCTTCCCGGCCAGAGGAACAAAGGACAGGAAATAGATACAGATGAGGGTGAAAGAGAGTTTAAAGCCATGGAAGCCGTTATCCTCTCAATGACAAGGGAGGAGAGAGAAAAGCCTTCTGTTTTAAACGCTTCCAGAAGGAAAAGGATTGCTCAAGGTTCAGGCCAGCCTGTATCAAGAGTAAATACATTGATTAAAAGACACGATGAAATGAAGAAGATGATGAAACAGTTTTCATCGGGGAAAATGAATAAACGATATAAAGGAGCAGGCCTTCCTTTTTAAGGCAGGTCCCCATTATATAGATATTTAAACTAATAAAAGGAGAAAAAAGTAAATGGTAAAAATCAGATTAAAAAGAATGGGTGCTCACAAGAAGCCTTTTTACAGGATAGTTGTAGCCGATTCAAAAAGCCCAAGAGACGGCAGGCTTATTGAGGAAATAGGGACCTACAATCCTATGGTGGAGCCTGCTGAAATTGTGATTGATTCGGAAAAAGCAAAGAAATGGCTGGCAAATGGCGCACAGCCAACGGAAACCGTTAAGGGCCTGATGAAAAAATCAGGAGTGCTGTAAAGGGAAACAGGTGAGATGAATGACTGAACTGGTTTTGGCTATGGCACGGGCTCTTGTAGACAACCCGGATGCTGTAAGCGTTAAAGAGAAACATGAAAAAACCACAATTATCATTGAACTTAAAGTGGCACCTTCCGACATGGGAAAAGTGATCGGCAGACAAGGCAGGATCGCGAAAGCCATCAGGACTGTGGTAAAGGCTGCTTCCAATAAAGATGATATGAAAGTAATTGTGGAGATAGTTGAATAAATGGATGGAATCTTAATAGGCAGGATTGTTAATACAGTAGGTCTTAAGGGTGAGGTGAAGGTACTTTCTTATGCAGAGAACAACAGCCGCTTTCAAAGCCTCCCCTGTATCTTTACGAAGGATAAGGAATTTGAAATAAATGATTGTCGTTTTCACAAGGCAAACGTAATTCTTAAATTGAAAGGAATAGACAATCTGAAAGATGCCGAAAGCCTTAAGGGTGAGGATATCTATTTTAAAGAAGAGTTTTTGGAAGAACTGCCTCAGGATAATTACTATGTAGAGATCTTATAGGCTTAAAGGTTGTCTTTAAGGACGGCAGTGAAGCAGGCATCATAAAGGATGTCCTAAAGGGAGGAGCCCAGGATTTACTGGAGATCGAAATGAGAGAGAAGACTGTTCTTCTGCCCTTTGTAGGAGAATTTGTTCCAAGGGTGGATATGGAGAAAAAGCAGATAATTATCGATCCGCCTCCCGGTCTTTTGGAGCTTTAAATGAAAATTACTATCTTAACAATTTTCCCGGAAATGTTCTCTGCCGTATTTAACAACAGCATGTTAAAGCTGGCTTGTGAAAAAGGGTTGCTTGCTGTTGATGTTATAGATATCAGGGAATATACAAAGGATAAGCATAAAAAGGTTGATGATACACCCTTTGGAGGGGGAGCGGGCATGGTGATGATGGCCCAGCCTGTTTTTGATGCCCTTAAGAAGGTTAAATCAAAGGGGCAGGGACTGATTTATATGTCACCTAAGGGAAAGGTAATTGATGAGGAGTATTTGAGAGCTTTATCAAAAAGAGATGAAATAACCATACTCTGCGGCCATTATGAGGGAGTTGACCAAAGGATTCTTGACTATTTTAAAGCCGAGGAAGTTTCCATAGGCGATTATGTGCTTACAGGAGGAGAACTGCCTGCTATGGTGTTAATCGATTCCATGGCAAGATTTATCGAAGGCGTTCTTAAGGGCAATGAAAGTGTGGAGGAAGAATCCTTATATATGGGACTTTTGGAATACCCTCATTATACAAAACCAAGAGAGTATGAAGGCTTAAAGGTACCGGAGGTTCTTTTTTCAGGGAATCACGAGGAGATAGAGGACTGGAAATTTGAAGAGTCATTAAGGCTGACAAAGAAAAGACGGCCGGACTTGTTCGAAAGATATTTGGAAGATTATGAAATGCATTTAAGCAAGGCAAAGAAAAAAATTGTAGAAAAGATAAGAAATGAATCTTAAGCGAAATATTGTAGTTGTAGTATTCTTCATAGTGGCAGCAAGCCTTGGAATTATTATTTATGTGGTTCCGGGAATACTTGATGCCTTTACAAAAACCTTTGTTGCCTCCTATGACACATTTCAGGTAACGGATGACGCAGATTTTTATATTGTAAGGGAAGAAAGCGTATATTTGACAAAAAGCGAAGGAGAGCTCAGTTACTATTTCGAACAGGGAGAAATGGTGAGAAAGGGGACGGAGATTTTAAAGGTCCACACCTCCACTGTGCCTGACACCTATAAAGAAGATTATAAGGATTTAAGAGCAGACCTTGGTCAGGGAGCCAAGGTGCAGGGCAGCTATTTGGCTGAAACAAGCGGAGTAGTAAGCTATTATGTGGATGGTTACGAATACTTTTTCAGGCCTGAAAATCTTGAAGGTATCACTTATGAAAACATTCCCAAAAACCTTAGAGAGCCTGTAAATCTTGCCAGAGATTATACCTTGACTGAGGAGCCCCTATATAAAATTACAAGATACGATAAATGGTATTTATTGGCTTTTGTAAAGCCTGAAAGTATAGGCAAGTATCAGATAGGTAAAACTGTAACGCTTTACCTTCCTTCAGGAAACATAAGGGGAGAAATATGGGAAATAACTCCCCTTGGTGAAAGGTACAGAGTTATAATTACTACCAATATGTATTACCCTGACTTTTCTGTTAAGAGAAAGGTGGGGGCAGTGGTATTGTCTTCTGACTATAAAGGGATAATCATCCCCAATGATTCAATCACCACAAGTGAGGGAAAAACAGGAGTATATATAATTAATAAAAGAAAACAGAAGGTGTTCACGGAAATAAAAGTCCTGGCATCGGACGGTATAACAAGTTGTATAGAAGTAGAAAGCTTTATAGACGAAAATGGTATAAAGGTAGATACAGTTGACATATATGACACAATTGTAAGGAGGCCTAATTGAATAACATAGAAAAAAATCTGAAAGAGGTTATGAGGAGAATCGGAGAAAGCGCTAAAGCTGCTTTCAGAAACCCTGAAGATATACTGTTGGTAGGAGTAACTAAAACAAGGCCAGCGGAAGAAATTAACGCTGCAATAGATGCAGGTCTTACTGATATAGGCGTAAACAAGGTTAAGGAACTGGTTTCAAAGTACGATCTGGTGAAGCACTGTGGTTGGCATATGATGGGACATTTACAGACAAACAATGTAAAATATATTGTAGACAAAGTGGTGATGATTCATAGTGTAGATAGCATAAATCTGGCATCTGAGATAAATAAAAGATGTAAAAACAAGAAGATCACTATGGACATTCTGATCCAAATCAATCTTGGTATGGAAGAGGCGAAGGGCGGTGTTTCGCCTCGGGAAGCAGAGCCCCTCATTTGTGAGATCCTTGAGAAGTGTGAAAACGTAACTGTTAAAGGACTGATGATTATTCCGCCTGCTTCAGAGGATATTAACGTAACCAAAGGTTATTTCAGAGAGCTTAAGCAGCTGTTTGACAGTTTACAGTCCATGGGCAATGAGAGGCTGGCTTTACAATATCTGTCAATGGGGATGTCACAGGATTATGAAGAGGCTGTTTTAGAAGGAGCAAATATTGTGAGGGTAGGTACATCTATATTCGGTCCAAGGAATATGGCGTGAAGGAGGGGCAGGTATGGGTCTTTTAAAGAATTTAAAAGAGCTGGTAGGAATTGAAGAGATAGATGAGGTGACTGAAGAGGAAGTTTCCAAAGAATTGAAGGAGCTGAAATCTCAAGGTAACACCTTTGAGCAGCAAAAGCCTGAAGTTGAAAGAGAACAAAAGGGATTTATGCAGAGGGGAGATATTAAGACTTCTCTTAAAACTCAAGGAATTGGAACAACTAATCCTTTCAGACTTGTGGTCATTGAGCCAAGAGGCTTTGAAGACTGTCCCAAGCTTGTGGACAACCTGAAGGCCAGAAAGCCTGTAATAATTAATCTGGAAAATCTGGAGCAGGATATCGCCAGAAAGATATTTGATTTTTTAAGCGGAGCCACCTATGCATTAAATGGGAATGTGCAAAAGGTAGCCAACGATATTTTTGTATTTGCCCCTGAAAATGTAGATATTGCAGGGAATATGGAAGGTAAAGGATTGGATTTTGACGGAAATCCAAAGAGCCTGTGGAGGTAAATCGCTATGATCACTCCTTTAGATATTCAGGAGAAGGAATTTCCAAAAGGTGTAAGAGGCTATAAAGAAGAAGCAGTAGATGAATTTCTTGACCTGATTACTATTGACTATGAAGAAGTTTTAAGGGAAAACGAAGCTTTAAAGCAAGAACTGGAAAGGCTGAAGGCTGACCTTACCAAGTATTCGAGTACCGAAAATGCAGTGTTGGAGACACTTGAGGCCGCTAAATCCCTAATGGGAGATATATCCTCCTCAGCGGAAAGAAGGGCTGAAATACTTTTGAAGAATGCAGAGCTTGATGCGGAAATAGTGTTAAGGGAAGCAAAGGAGGGAGTAGAGAAGCTTAACGAAGAAAATAGAAACCTTAATCAGCGGTTGGAAAAATTCAGAACACGCTATAGAAATCTTTTGGAATCGGAGCTTGACAGGTTTGAGACTTTAAGTGAAGAACTGTTCAAGGAATTAGCAGTTTCAGAAATAGATTTCAAGGATACTGAAAGCCACGACTTTAAAAAGAAAGGGACCAGCTCAAAGGAAGATGATCCTATAGATATGGGTAAAACTTTAGTTATAGGTTCTGATGTTTAATATGCGAAGCCTGAATTTCTATCTTATTATTATCGGCGCCACATTTATTCTTGATCAGGCAGGAAAGTATTTAATTATTAAAACCATGACCTGGGGACAGTCTGTCCCTGTTTTTTTAAATGTTTTTCATATTACATATGTTAGAAACACAGGAGCGGCTTTTTCCAGTTTGCAGGACCAAAGGTGGCTTCTGATTTCCGTTACTTCTCTTGTAATACTTATAATATTCTC
>JAAZGD010000118.1 GCA_012511395.1 Clostridiales bacterium | reverse complement strand
GTATAGCATCGGCAAAGGCTCTTGAAGGAATGGCGAAACAGCCTGAAATGGCAGGAGAGCTGAGAACCAGCATGATTCTTGCTTTAGCATTTATGGAAGCCATGTCCATTTATGGTCTTTTAATTGCTTTCCTGCTCTTAGGAAAGATGTAATTAGTAATTAGCGATTTCCTCGTGTTCAGAGGAGGGTTTATTTTATGATTGAAGCATTAGGCATAAATTTTCTTGAAATTGCGTTTGCGGTTATTAACTTCCTTGTGCTTGTAGCGGTGCTGGGAAAGTTTCTTTACAGACCTTTTCTTAATATGCTGGAGGAAAGAAGCCAGTCTATTAAAGGTGCCTTTGACAATGCGGAAGCCACCAACAGAAGGGCAGATGAGAAACTAGAGGCTTATAACAAAAGGATCGCAAATGTTGAGGAAGAAGGAAGAGAAATAGTCAAGAGCGCAAAAATCAAAGCTGAGAGTCAGGGGAAGGAGATCTTGGACGAAGCTTCCGCTAAAGCGCAGGAAATGATTAAAAAAGCAGAAGTTGAAATCGAAAGACAGAAGGCGAAAGCGTTAATTGAATTAAAAGGACAAGTTGCAAGCCTTGTGCTTATGGCCTCTGAAAAGGTTCTTGAAAGGGAACTAAAGGGCGAGGGCTACAGTCAGTTAGTGGATTCAATTATTGAGGAAGCAGGAGAATCTTCATGGCAGAATTAAATGTGGATACCATATACGGCCATGCACTATATCTTGCGGCAGCGGAGCTTGATAAGGTCCATCCCATTCTTAAAGAGGGGAAGGAACTTCTTGAGGTGCTTGATAAGGAACATGATTTTCTTGCATTTATTAATACTCCTGTAATTCCTGCAGAGGAAAAGAAGGAGGTTATTAAAAAGGTTTTCGAAAATAAATTGTCTCATGAAATGATAAATTTCCTGTTTGTTTTGGTGGATAAAGGAAGAACCAGGAACTTATGCGGAATTATAAAAGCTTATGAAAAAGAAATGAATGAAAAGGATGGCTATGCCAGAGGGAAAATCTTTTCAGTAGTTCCCTTAAGCCAAGAACAGATCATTTCCTATGAAAGAGAATCAGGCAAGCTTTTATCAAGAAATGTTAAACTTAAAAATGTTCTGGACGAGAAATTAATAGGTGGAATAAAAATTCTGATTGACGGCAAGATTATCGATGCTTCTATCAGAAGCCGGTTGGAAAGCTTGTCCGGCATGTTCATATAGAAGGGAGGAAATAGAGGTATGAATTTACGACCTGAAGAAATCAGTGCCGTCATAAAGGAACAGATTAAGGATTATAAAAACCAGCTTCAAGTATCAGACTTCGGTACTGTAATCCAGGTGGGAGACGGTATTGCGAGAGTATATGGACTTGAAAACTGTATGTCAGGAGAGCTTTTGGAGTTTCCCAATGAAATCTACGGTATGGCCCTGAACCTTGAAGAGGATAACGTGGGCGTTGTTATCATGGGTTCAGATAAAGAGATAAGAGAAGGTGATATTGTTAAACCTACAGGTGCAGTTGTAGAGGTTCCGGTGGGGGAAGCTTTAATAGGAAGAGTAGTAAACTCACTGGGGCAACCTCTTGATGGTAAAGGAGCCATTGATACTACTGAAAGAAGGCCTGTTGAATCGCCTGCTCCCGGAGTATTACAGAGAAAGAGCGTACACCAACCATTACAGACCGGCCTTAAGGCTATTGACTCCATGATCCCTATTGGAAAAGGCCAAAGAGAGCTGATCATAGGTGACAGGCAGACAGGTAAAACTGCCATTGCCATAGATACTATTATTAACCAAAAAGAAGAGGATGTAATTTGTATCTATGTGGCAATCGGTCAGAAAAAATCTACAGTTGCTCAGCTGGTTCAGACTTTAGAAAATAACGGAGCCATGGATTACACCATAGTAGTTTCAGCTACAGCATCAGACGTGGCGCCTTTACAGTATTTAGCACCTTATGCAGGCTGTGCCATGGGTGAGTATTTCATGTATAAAGGAAAGCATGTGTTGATTATTTATGATGACCTTTCAAAGCATGCGGTAGCTTATAGAGCCATGCGTCTTCTTTTAAGAAGACCTCCCGGAAGAGAAGCTTATCCCGGAGACGTTTTTTATCTTCACTCAAGACTTTTAGAAAGAGCTGCGAAGCTTTCAGATGAGCTTGGAGCCGGCTCTTTAACTGCACTGCCAATTATTGAAACTCAGGCAGGAGACGTTTCTGCATATATACCGACTAATGTAATTTCCATTACAGATGGTCAAATATTCTTGGAAACTGAATTGTTCTTTGCAGGTCAAAGGCCTGCTGTTAATGCTGGAATATCAGTATCCAGAGTTGGAGGAAATGCTCAAATTAAAGCTATGAAGCAGGTATCAAGTAAAATCAAACTGGAGCTTGCTCAATATAGAGAGCTGGCAGCCTTCTCGCAATTCGGTTCAGATATAGATAAGGATACGAAGGCAAGGCTCGATCACGGTACGATTTTAATGGAGATACTTAAGCAGCCTCAATACAGGCCTGTACCTGTCTGGCATCAGGTTATGATAATATATGCGGCCATAAACAACTATTTGGCAGATATACCTATTGAGGAGATTAAGAAGTTTGAAGTGGAACTATTTGAATTTATGGATGTGCAGCATCAGGACATAGGCAAAGCAATAAAGAACAGCGGCACCCTTACAGAGGATACTGAGTTGAAACTGAAGGATGCTATTATAGAGTTCAAAAAGCTGCGGGAAAGAGCTGCATTTTAGTACAGTTTAAGGAGAATTAAGCATGGCTCAAAACATGCGTGATATAAAAAGAAGAATAAAGTCTGTATCATCTGTTGAGCTTATTACAAGCGCCATGAAGTTGGTATCGGCTGCAAAGCTTAGAAGAGCAAAGGCTACTTTTGAAAAAACAACAGAGTATTTTCATTTCATTACAGACTCTATAAACGAAATATTCAATAATGCCAGCGAGGTCCCCCACAAGTATCTTCAAGGCTCAAGGGAGATTGAGAAGACCTGTTACATTGTAATAACCAGCAGCAAAGGTCTTTGCGGAAGCTTTAACAGCAATGTGATAAAGGAAGCTGCTCATAACATTCAAACTGAAACGGGTGAAGCCGCAATTGTAGCAGTGGGTACCAAGGGCCGGGATTACTTTAAAAAAAGAGATGTGGAAATAATTTCGGAATATATTGAACCTCCTGAAAATATTTCCTTCATCGCCACCAGGGAGATAAGCAGGCCTATAATCGAACTGTATGATAAAGGAGAAATAGACAAAGTGGTTTTAGTGTCCACCATGTTTATTAACAATCTGGAGCAGAGAGTAAGAACCCAACAGCTTCTCCCTTTCATAATTGAAAAGGACCCTGATGTAATAAGAGTTGAAAGAGAGATTGAATATGAACCTTCCGTGGATGAGGTATTCAACTATCTTGTTCCAAAGTACGTGGAAATAGTAGTGTTCGGCGCCATCATTGAATCTGCCACCTGTGAACATGCAGCAAGGCGGATGGCAATGGAAAGCGCTACAGATAATGCAAGAGAAATGCTGTCTGATCTGTCCCTGTTCTATAACAGAGCAAGACAGGCTGCCATAACAAGCGAAATTATAGAAGTAATTTCGGGATCAGAAGCTCAAAAATAGGAGGTGACGAGGTTGGGCAAAGGAGTAATACACCAGATTATTGGACCTGTAATTGACTTAAAATTCAATCTGGATGAAATGCCGGAGCTGTTGAATGCCATTAAAATTCCATTTGGAGAAAAGATGGTAGTGGCGGAGGTGGCTCAGCATATAGGAGATGATGTGGCAAGATGCGTTGCCCTCTCTTCCACAGACGGCTTAAAAAGAGGAATGGAAGGTGAGGATACAGGAAATCCCATAGCTGTTCCTGTGGGGAAGGAGGTTCTGGGAAGGCTTTTCAATGTAATAGGAGATACAATAGATGATAAGGGCCCTGTAGAGGGGACGAGAAGAGACTATATCCACAAGCCTGCCCCCAGCTTCGAAGAACAGGACACAAGCGCTCAAGTATTTGAAACGGGCATTAAAGTAGTGGACTTGATTGCTCCTTACACAAGAGGAGGAAAAGTAGGTTTATTCGGCGGAGCAGGTGTAGGTAAAACGGTTCTCATTCAGGAGCTCATAGCAAACATCGCAAAGGAGCACGGAGGAATTTCCGTATTTGCAGGTGTGGGAGAAAGAACCCGTGAAGGAAACGACCTTTATTATGAAATGATTGAATCAGGAGTAATAGATAAAACTGCTATGGTCTTCGGCCAGATGAACGAACCACCGGGAGCTCGTATGAGAGTGGGTCTGACAGGGCTTACCATGGCTGAGTATTTTAGAGATGATGAAGGACAGGACGTACTCTTATTCATAGATAATATATTCAGATTTACTCAAGCAGGCTCAGAGGTATCCGCACTTCTTGGCCGTGTGCCTTCCGCAGTAGGATATCAGCCTACATTGGCAACGGAAATGGGTGCGCTTCAAGAAAGGATTACCTCTACAAAGAAAGGGTCTATTACATCTGTACAGGCGATATACGTGCCTGCAGATGACTTGACAGACCCGGCACCTGCCACCACCTTTGCTCACCTTGATGCTACCACAGTATTGAGCCGTGCCATCACTGAGCTTGGCATATACCCTGCTGTAGACCCTCTTGATTCCACATCAAGGATCATGGACCCTGTTATTCTGGGAGAAGAGCATTATAATACTGCCAGAGGCGTTCAGGAGGTTCTTCAAAGATATAAGGAGCTTCAGGACATAATTGCAATTTTAGGTATGGATGAGCTGTCCGATCAGGATAAGCTTTTAGTTAACAGAGCCAGGAAGATTCAAAGGTTCCTAAGCCAGCCCTTCAGCGTGGCGGAAGCCTTTACAGGAACTCCC
>JAAZGD010000117.1 GCA_012511395.1 Clostridiales bacterium | reverse complement strand
TCCATAGTCTCAAAAATTCTGAAATCAGAGGGCGCTATAGAATATAATTTAAGCATTCAGATGCTTTCAGGAGGCATAGGTTTTATGATTGCAGGCCTTCTTCTGGGGGAAGCCTCTCATATAACCATAACATTAGAAGGCGCTTTGGCAATACTTTACCTTATTGCCTTTGGCTCTCTTATAGGATACACCTCCTACATTTATCTCTTAACCGTATGGCCTGCATCAAAGGCAGGAACATATGCATATGTAAATCCCTTCGTAGGAATCTTCTTAGGCCACCTTATATTAAAAGAGCCCATAACCCACAATGTGTTTATTGGCACCTTCATAATTCTCTTAGGAGTCTTCATGGTACAGTTCTCAAAGAGAGTACCCTTACAGAAATAAAAAAGGGGCTTTTTGCAAGCCCCATTATTCTAAAGCAATTCTTTTCTTGTTAGGTTTATCCTGTTTTGAGAGTCGATTTCAGTTACCTTAACCTTAACCACATCTCCAACATTCATAACGTCTTCCACCTTCTCCAATCTTTCCTTGGACATCTTGGAAATATGTAGGAGGCCTTCTTTTCCCGGAAGGATTTCTATGAATGCGCCAAAGGGCATTATCCTTACTACAGTACCCTCATAAACTTCTCCCGGTTCAACATCCTTTGTAAGAAGTTCAATTTCATGAACTCCCAGCTTTGCGGTCTCAAGATCAGGTGCTGCTACATAAATCAATCCTGTATCGTCTATATCAATCTTTACACCTGTCTCCTGAACTATTCTGTTAATGGTCTTTCCGCCGGGGCCTATGACAATTCTTATCTTTTCAGGGTCTATCTGCATGGTTATAATTCTTGGGGCATAAGGAGACAAGTCTTTTCTTGGCTCAGATATTTCTTCCATCATCTGGTCCATGATGTAAAGCCTTCCTTCCCTTGCCTGGTCCAAAGCATTCTTTAAAATTTCTCTTGAAAGGCCGTGAACCTTAATATCCATTTGGATAGCAGTAATACCTTCAGTAGTTCCTGCCACCTTAAAGTCCATATCTCCTAAGAAGTCTTCCATGCCTTGAATGTCCGAAAGAATTTCTATGGTGCTTTCACCGTTTTCCTCCACTCTTTCAATAAGACCCATGGCTATTCCCGAAACAGGTCTTTTAATGGGCACGCCTGCATCCATAAGAGCCAATGTGCTTCCGCACACTGAACCTTGAGATGTGGAACCGTTGCTTGACAATACATCGCTTACCACTCTTATGGCATAGGGGAACTCTTCCACACTTGGCAAAACCGGTACGAGAGCTCTTTCAGCCAATGCACCGTGTCCGATTTCTCTTCTTCCCGGAGACCTCATAGGTCTTGCTTCACCTACTGAATAAGGGGGGAAGTTGTAGTGGTGCATATATCTTTTCTCCACCTCATCACCGATACCGTCGATATTCTGGCTTTCTGAAACGGGAGCAAGAGTGGCAACGCTTAGGACTTGAGTCTGGCCTCTCTTAAACAGCCCGCTGCCGTGAGTTCTTGGCAGGAATCCGGTTTCGGAAAAAATAGGTCTTATTTCATTTGCCTTTCTGTTGTCAGGTCTGATTTTATCATCTAAAATCATGGTCCTTACCTGCTCTTTTGTTATATCGTAAAGGGAGGCTGCAATATCCTTTTTGTTTTCAGGATATATTTCAGAGAAGTATTCTTTAGTCTCAGCTTCCACAAGGTCCATATTTTCCAAACGTTCCATTTTGTCAGGTGTCTTAATGGCCTGCTTCATTTTATCTGAAGCGTAGCTTCTTACAGCATCATCTATTTCTTCGGGGATTTTATACAGAACAACCTCCTGCTTCTTTTTCCCTATCTCGGCTGTAATCTCCTCAATAAACTCTACAAGCTTTTTAATCTCTTCATGGGCAAACATGATGGCTTCAAGTGCATCCTCTTCCTTAATTTCGTTTGCGCCTGCTTCCACCATCATAATGGCCTCTTTCGTTCCGCTGACCACCATGTGCATATCGCTTTGGTCTCTCTGCTCTTTAGAGGGATTAATGACGAAATTGCCCTCAACTCTTCCCACTAAAACAGAGGCTGTAGGTCCTTCAAAAGGAATGTCTGAAATGCTTAAGGCAACAGATGAGCCTATCATTGCCACCACTTCAGGTGAACAGTCAGGGTCTACGCTCATAACTGTAGCCACAACCTGCACATCGTTATGGTAACCCTTGGGAAATAGGGGCCTTATAGGTCTGTCAATAAGCCTGGAGCTTAAAATAGCCTTTTCACTTGGCCTTCCCTCTCTTTTGATATAGCCGCCGGGAATTTTTCCTGCAGCATACATTCTTTCTTCGTAATCACAGGATAAAGGGAAAAAGTCAATGTCCTCCCTTGGGGAATCTGAGGCGCAGGCAGTTACGTTTACTACGGTATCCCCGTATCTTAATGTAACCTGGCCGTTGGTCAATTCACATACTTTTCCAATTTCCAGCTCTAAAAGCTTTCCGCCCAAAGCTGTCCTGTAAGTCTTATAATCTTCAAATCTCATAATTAACAACTACCTCCTGTTAATCTTCTTTCTTTTCTTCACATTAACAAATATAAATAAAAGCGGAGCGAAAAAGCTCCGCCTAAATTTCTTAAAACTTTACTACTTTCTCAACCCAAGACGCGCTATAAGATTTCTATATCTATTCACGTCCTTGTCTCTTAAGTAGTTTAGCAGGTTACGTCTCTGTCCTACCATCTTAAGAAGTCCTCTTCTGGAGTGATGGTCCTTTTCATGTACCTTTAGGTGCTCGTTTAAGTCATTGATTCTAAAGGTCAGAACAGCAATCTGTACCTCAGGGGAACCTGTATCCCCTTCTTTAAGTCCGTACTCTTTAATGATCTCTTTCTTTTTCTCTTGTGTAAGCATTTGTTTCTCCTTTTTTAAAATTCGCCTGATGCTGCAGTAACCGTCGGAGTCTTTCGAATTACAGCGCACCGGTATTTACATAACAAATTATGATAGCATATCTTAGTCTACAAGTAAAGGTTAAATTCCAAAATACTTTCTTGCCACTAAGCAGTCTTTTTCTATCTGTTTACTTAATTCCGATACAGAATTGAACTTTTCTTCCTGCCTTATCTTTTTTACAAACTCCACATGGATTCTTTTATAGTATAAATCGCTGTCCAAACCGAATATATGTGTCTCTACATTTTTTGCGTATTCACCCAAGGTAGGCTTTGTTCCCACATTGGTAATGCTGGGAAAACTAAGGCCGTTATATGTACATAGGGTTATATATACTCCGTTTGCAGGAGATACCATCTGTTCGTCTATAACTAAATTTGTTGTAGGAAAACCAAGCTTTCTCCCCACCCTGTTACCCATGACCACAGTACCGTCGATTGCATAAGGCCTTCCCAGGAATTTTGCACATTTCTCCATTTTACCCGAAGTGATCATCTCTCTTATAAGTGTGCTGCTTACGATTTCACCGTCTACCTTCACAGGCTCTATTATATTTATGGTAAAATCAAGCTTTTCCGCCAGTTTCTTAAGCTTTTCCGAATCTCCCAAGCCCTTATAACCGAATCTGTAATTAAATCCGCAAAAGCCTTCCTTCATTTGTAGCTTGTCAATAAGTACATCCTTAACGAATTCATCATAGGACATATTCATTATTTCATCATCGAAGGGAATGCTGAAAAGATAGGAAATTCCAAGGCCCTGAAGCAGCCTGGCTTTCTCCTCAAAGTAAATTATGTTTTTTGTAAACACCTCATCTGCTATAACATTTCTGGGG
>JAAZGD010000018.1 GCA_012511395.1 Clostridiales bacterium | reverse complement strand
GCCAAAGACTGGGAAAATAGTTCACGACTACAGCGCCCACAGCTTATCTGATGCAGTAGGCGTTAGCACATTAGCAAAATTTGAGCACCACTTTGCGCCAATTGTAGACTTTGGTCTCTTCATGTTTGGTTTAGCAAACGCCGGAGTATCCTTTGCAGGTGTAAATAACCTTACATGGATTATTTTCATATCACTAGTTGTTGGAAAGACCGTTGGAGTCAGCCTCTTTACTTATGTGGCAACACTTCTCACATTCAAATTACCTGATGGAATGACTGCAAGAGACGTTATTACTGCAGGTGTAATTAGTGGCATGGGACTCACAGTTGCGCTCTTTGTTGCAGATGTAGCATTTACTGATTTAGCCCTTAAAGGCTCAGCTAAAATGGGAGCTCTGTTTACTGCAGTAGTAGCTATTTTTGGAATCATCGTAGGAAAGGCCTTGAAGGTTGAAAAAGTAAAGGGTGATGAGTAAAAACATCAAGAATAGTTATTGACAAAAAAAACATGTAATGGTAAAGTCTTTTTGTATACCGAATGACTTAAAGACCGTCGAACTCGCATTTTTTTGTAAGTTTAGTTCTTTAAAGCTTATGAAAGAATGCGAGTTTTTTAGGAAGGAAAGAGCATGAGGGTACATAATTATTTAGGAGGTACCAATATGAGTACAGGTTCTGTAAAATGGTTTAACGCAGAAAAAGGATTTGGCTTCATCTCAAACGATGAAGGTGGCGAAGATGTTTTTGTACATTTCTCCGCAATCAACTCTGATGGATTCAAAACTCTGTCTGAAGGACAGAAAGTTTCCTTTGATGTTGAGCAGGATCCAAGAAATAGCGAAAAGCTTAGAGCTGTAAACGTAAATGCTCTTTAAGATTCCTTAAAGAAATACGAAAACCAAAAACGAACAAACTTACGGCAGAGGGCAAAAACCTTCTGCCGTTTGCTATATATTAATAACTGCAAAGAAATTTGCACCCATCGCCATTAGTTGATATACTATATTTATGAATAACAATGTTTTTAAAGCCATGCTCTATGCATTAACCAAGGAACTGGACCTGGGGGTCCACATAATTCTTGCTGACCATAAATCAGTTCTCTATAATCAATCCATGGCAAAGCTTGAAGGACAGTCTGAAAAAGATGTGCTTTTAAAGGATTTCAGAGCTGTCTTTTCTTCCATTAAAGAGGAAGATTCCACCTTGCTTAGAGCCATTTATAACGGTGAACCTACATATAACAGGGAGCAAAGATACTTAAACAGATACGGTAAATGGATTCACACAGTAAACACCACTATCCCTTTCTATGATTTGGAAGGAAAAATCTTGGGGGCTATTGAGATAGCAAAGGACATAACTCAAATAAAGGAGATGTCAGACAAGCTCCTTTCCAATAACAGCAACAACCATGAAGCTTTAGATACTATTAAAACCTACACCTTTGATGACCTGAAAGGTGAAAGCCCTGAGTTTTTAAAGGTAATTGAATATGCAAAAAGAGCAGCTCATACAGATGCTTCTGTATTTCTATATGGGGAAACAGGCACAGGTAAAGAGCTTGTAGCCCAAAGCATTCACAGCGAAAGTAAAAGAAGAAGTAAACCCTTCCTGGCCCAAAACTGTGCAGCTTTACCTGAAAGCCTTCTTGAAGGGATTCTCTTTGGAACTGCTAAAGGCGGCTTCACAGGAGCCCTTGACAGAGAAGGCCTTTTTGAACAGGCAAAGGGCGGCACCCTTTTGCTGGATGAAATAAGCGCCATGCCTTATGCACTTCAGGGGAAGCTCTTAAGAGTTCTTCAAGAGGAGTACATCAGAAGGGTGGGAGGAATTAAAGATATACCTGTGGATGTAAGGATCATAGCCACCGTAAATGAAGAGGCAGATAAACTCATAAGAGAGAACAGGCTGCGAAAGGATCTTTATTACAGACTTAATGTGGTCAATCTAAGGTTACCGCCTTTAAGGGGGAGGCAGGATGATATCCTCCTTCTTACAAATTACTTCATAGAAAGATATAATAATAAGAACGAGGCCGGAATTGAAGGGGTTTCGGAGGAGGCTTTAGAAAAGCTCTATAACTACTCTTTTCCGGGAAATGTGAGAGAGCTAAAAAATCTCCTGATGAATGCCGCTACCTTGATGGGAGATTACAGCATTATTGAAGAGGACCACATAAGGGTTAAGGAAGAGGAGATAAGGGATGAAGATGAAAACCTTTCAGCTCTTAAGGGCTCTTTGGATAAGTACATAGAAGAAAAGGAGAAGAGCCTCATAGCCTTAGCATTAAAGGACCAGGGAGGAAATATCTCTCAAGCATCACGGCTTTTAGGCATAAAGAGACAGACACTTCAGCACAAAATAAGGAAGTATCAGCTAAAAGGAGATATATAGTTTATGCGGCTTAGAAAAGAAGGAAATGAGTTCTTAGAGGAAGAGGTGCTGCTCATAGCTAAAGTATCCGATGGATTGGCTCACCCTTTAAGAGTAAGGCTCCTAAGACATATAATGAACGAAAACATAAAGAGGACTCCTGTATGTAACGGAGATCTGGTTAATGCCTTTAACTATTCCCAGTCCACAATTTCTCAACATATGAAGGTTCTGGAAAAAAGCGGGCTGGTTCAGGTACAAAAGAAGAACAGATTCTCTTACTACTATGTGAACATAGGTCTTCTCTCAAAGTATCTGGAACAGACCAAGAGATTGAAATAAAATACTTGAAGTGCAAAATAATTTGCATATATATGCAATAACTTTTGCACTTAATATGAAAACCTGCCTGCCTTCAATTATGAAAGGTGGGCTTTTTCATTGGAATCACTTGCTTAAAAGCATTTCTTCCTAGGGGATTTCCTTGGCACATTCCTTGCAACTATAGATTGTATTAACAGCATTACAGAAAGAGATCGTCTAAAAACATAACCAATCTATTTTAATGCAGTATCCGATTATTATCTTGGATAATTTATAAAGGAGAGATGAGCTATGGAAAATGTAAAAGTTATCATTTGGGGTTTAGGAGCTATGGGAAGTGGTATGGCCGACATGCTCTTAAAGAAAAAGGGAGTTGATATCGTAGGAGTTGCAGGACGTGGTGCAAAGCTGGGGAAATCCATGTACGACTACATTGAGACCAAAAGAGGCGACAGGGAAGACATAATCATTAAAATGCCTGAAGAGATAATTAAAAAAGGCGCAGCCGATGTAGTGCTCTGCTGCACAGACTCCTTCACAAAGAATGCCTTTGACAGATTGAAGTTCTGCCTTGAGCAAGGTGTAAATGTTATTTCCTCAGCAGAGGAGATGGCATTCCCCATGGCACAGTCACCTGAAGAAGCTAAAGAGCTTGATAGAATTGCGAAAAAGAACAATGTATCCATATTGGGAACGGGTATTAACCCCGGCCTTATAATGGACCTTCTTGTAGTTTGCTGGACAGGCTGCTGCGAAGACATCGAAAGCATTACAGCAAGAAGAGTAAACAGTTTATCACCCTTTGGCCCTGCAGTAATGACTGAGCAGGGAATAGGAATAACCAAAGAGGAGTTTGAAGAAGGCGTAAAGACAGGCCATCTTTCAGGTCACGTAGGGTTTCAGGAATCAATCCATATGATTGCAGATGCTATTGGCTGGAAGGTTGATAAAGTTGAAACCTCCATGAACCCAATTATGACCGATGTGGACAGAAAATCCCTTCACGGCTTTGCCAAAGCAGGAAATGTAGCAGGCTGTTCCATGAAGGGCTATGGCTATGTAGACGGTAAAATGAAAATCGAAATGGACCATCCACAGCAGATTGAGCCTGAACAGGTGGGAGTTAAAACCGGTGACTATGTAATCATCAAGGGCAACCCCAATGTAAACATGGTTAACAGTCCTGAGATTCCGGGAGGTATCGGAACTATTGCAATGTGCGTAAACATGATACCTCATATCATAAACGCAAGGCCCGGGCTTCATACCATGATAGACCTTCCTGTGCCAAGAGCCATTATGGGAGATATGAGAGATAAAATCTGTGAAGAAGCGAAGATAGTTAAATAGGAGAAGAAAAATG
The DNA here is from genome assembly GCA_012511395.1 of Clostridiales bacterium. Classification (GTDB taxonomy): domain Bacteria; phylum Bacillota; class Clostridia; order Peptostreptococcales; family Anaerovoracaceae; genus JAAZGD01. The sequence goes on along the minus strand of JAAZGD010000018.1, from coordinate 6,811 downwards.
ATTGAGAAAAATTCCTGGGTGAGAATCCGCTAAGTGATTTTAACACCGGAAGAAAGAGCTCCCCAAGTACCTGATGACACAAAAAAGGTTCCTCTTGAGATGTGGACAAAGTGCTTTCTTCTGGAAGATGCCAAAATCGGTGATGAGGTTACAGTTGAAACTGTAACAGGAAGAAGAGAGACGGGAAAGCTTATTGAAGTAAATCCTGCCTACAACCATTCCTTTGGAAACTTCATCCCTGAGCTTTTGCAAATAGACAAACAAGTGAGACAGCTGTTAGAGGGAGGTGAATAAAGTGGCAGAGAAGAAAAACGATTATGCCTCCGTCATGGGCAGAAAAGCAGAGATAATGCTTAAGTCTGTTGGAATAGATTACAGCAAATTTGAATCAGGCTCCATCGCCTTCGACTATGAAAAGATGATGAGGGAAACAGGCTACTCTTTAACTGAAATGCAGGAAATTCAGTATTCAGTAAATGTGGGAAACACTCCCATATTGGAGCTTAAGAATTTAACGGCTTTAGCAAGAAAGGTAGCACCTAAAGGAAAGGGCGCAAGAATATTTATAAAGGACGAAGCCTGCAATCCGTCAGGAAGCTTTAAGGCAAGGCGTGCCGCAAACTCCGTTTACCATGCTAAGAGGTTGGGCTTTAAGGGAGTCTTAACCGCAACTTCAGGGAACTATGGAGCAGCGGTGGCATCTCAAGCCGCAATCCACGGTCTTAAATGTATAGTAGTTCAGGAATGCTATGATAGTCACGGTGTAGGCCAGCCTGAAATAGTAGAAAAAGCGAGAAAATGCGAAGCCCTTGGCGCTGAAGTAGTTCAGCTTTCCGTAGGACCGGAGCTTTTCTATAAGTTCCTTTTACTCTTAGAAGAAACTGGTTACTTCAACGCATCCCTTTACACACCCTTTGGAATTGCAGGAGTAGAAACTTTAGGCTATGAAATCTCCATGCAGTTCAGAGAAAAGTACGGGAAGGACCCTGATGTGGTGGTATGCACAAATGCAGGAGGCGGAAACCTAACAGGAACCAAGAGAGGCTTAATCAAGGCAGGCGCAAAGTGTCAGGTAATAGGCGCATCAGTAGACTTGTCAGGCCTACACATGGCATCAGACAATGCCTTTAATAAAAAGAGCTTTACAACAGGCCATACAGGATTCGGCATGCCCTTCTCAAGCTGGCCTGACAGATCGGACGTTCCAAGGTCAGCTGCCAGACCCTTAAGGTATATGGACAGATACGTTACCATTCCTCAAGGTTGTGTGTTCTACATGACAGAATGTTTGGCTACTTTAGAAGGCCTTGAAAAGGGACCTGCAGGAAACACTGCTTTAGCAGCAGCATTTTCCCTTGCTCAGGAGCTTCCTGAAGATCATATGATAGTAGTTCAGGAAACAGAATATACGGGTGCAGGTAAGCACATTCAACCCCAGCTTTCCTTTGCCAAGGATAACGGTATAAAAATCTTCTTCGGAGATCCAAGTGAAGAGGTGCCGGGAGAAAACATAATACTTCCAAATAACCCTGCCCTGATTAAAACCAAGGAAGTTGACCTTGACCATATGAGAAGATCTTTAATCAAGCAGGCTCTTGAAGTCTATAACGTGAAAGAGCCTACAGATTTAGATGTAAGGTTCCTGGCAGAGGAAACAAACAGAGATGAAGCTTTTGTCAGAGAAGTGATAAAGGAGCTGGTTTAAATGAAAAGAGAAGATGATTTTGAAGTGAGAAGAATGCATATAGCGAACCTCACAGATGAAGAGCTTTATGCCAGGTTCTGGGAAACCACAAAAAAGGTTATAGATCCCTTGTTGGAGCTTGGTAAAAACAACACCACACCTTCCATTGAAAGAGCAGTGCTTTTAAGAATGGGAATCTCATCCTTGGATACTAAAAACATAGTACAGGGCTGTATAGATAAAGGCCTTATGGGAAAAGGTGCAGGTCATGTGGTGTACAAGTTTTCTAAGGCAAAGAACATCTCCATAAAAGAAGCAGGAGACCTTCTTGCCAAAGGCGAAGGCTGGGATGAAGCAGCCTCCCTCTTTAAGGGTTAGGGGGTGAAAAGATATGAAAGAACTTAAACATAACGAAAAGCTTGATATAGAAAATATCTTAAAGGACCTTGATAAGTATGAGCCAAGGAGAAAGGGCTGGACATGGAGAGAGCATGTGCCAAGGCAACAGATGGGCCCCTTCATTTATCTTGATTCATCAAAGCCTTTAAAGAACGGCGTACCACTGCCTCCTGCCAAGTACTTTGAGAACATTGACCCTCAGAGCATGCCTGTTATCACCACAGAAATTGCATCAGGCAGATTTGAGGATGACATCAGGAGAATGAGAATGGCAGCATGGCACGGAGCTGACCATATTATGGTTATAAGGACAGCAGGCCAGTCTCATATGGATGGCCTTATGGAAGGAACGCCTCAAGGAATAGGAGGAGTTCCAATTACAAGAAAGCAAGTTAGAGCCCAAAGAAAAGCCCTTGATTTAATAGAAGATGAAGTAGGAAGACCAATTAACTACCACTCCTATGTTTCAGGTGTTGCAGGCCCTGATATTGCAGTAATGTTTGCAGAAGAAGGAATTAACGGCGCTCACCAGGACCCGCAGTATAATGTGCTTTATAGAAACGTTAACTGTGTCCGTTCCTTTGTGGATGCTTGTGAATCAAAGAAAGTATTGGCTTATGCAGAAATCGCCCAGATTGACGGCGCTCACAATGCAAATGCCACAGCAAGAGAAGCCTGGAAGGTCATGCCTGAGCTTATAGTTCAGCATGCTATTAACTCCCTCTTCTCAGAGCTTATAGGCATAAAGCCCGGTAACATCTGTCTTTCCACAGTACCTCCCACTGCAACTCCCGCACCTTGCGTATTTATGGACTTACCTTATGCAGTTGCATTAAGAGACCTTATGGATAAGTACAAGATGAGAGCCCAGATGAACACTAAGTACATTGACTCCTCTGCAAGGGAAGCTACGGTTACTCATGTGTTGAACATGCTTATCAGCAAGCTTACAAGCGCAGATATACAGTCAACCATAACGCCTGATGAAGGAAGGAATGTTCCTTGGCACATCTATAACATTGAAGCCTGCGATACTGCAAAGCAGACTCTCATAGGTCTTGACGGCCTTATGGAAATGATAGAGCTTAAAAAAGACGGCCCCTTAAAGGAAAACACAAGAGAGATTAAGGAAAGGGCTCTCCTTTTCATGGAAGAGATCTTAGAGGTAGGTGGCTACTTCAACGCTGTTCAGGAAGGCTTCTTTGTAGACTCCGCCATGTATCCTGCAAGAAACGGAGATGGTATTGCAAGAAAGATCGAAGGAGGCGTAGGCGTAGGCCATATTTATCAGAGAGATGAAGATTACATGGCACCTGTTACTGCTCACTTTGGCTATAACAATGTTACTCAATATGGAGGGGACCCTGAAAATCCTTCAGCCTTAATCGGAGGCTGCACCTTTGAAGACAGAAGCAAAATCGTCTACATAGATGAGCTTGACCCTGAAGACAATGTAAATGTAAGAATGGCAGAGACCAAGGATTACAGAGACAACCATCTTCTAAAGCCTGAAATGGAATGGCTTGCCGACGGCACCATAATGATTAATATGTTCCTTCCTGTAAATAAACGAGTGGCAGAAGTTGCCGCAGTTGAGATTGCAGCTAAAATGGGACTTCTGGAGCCTGAAGTAATTAACCGTGAGGTTATGCAGGAAGCTGAAGGTACAAGAATTGAGCTTAAGGGTAAAGTCCCCTTTGATGTGGACCTCTCAAAGCTAATAATACCTGTAGAAAAGGAAGTGCTTTCAGATGACGAGATAAGAGATGATGTAAAGGACTTCCCCTTAAAGATAGTGGCAGGCACAGTAGGTGAAGATGAACACTCAGTAGGCTTAAGAGAGATAATAGATATTAAGCACGGAGGTATTGAGAAGTTTGGCATCACTGTAGAATACTTAGGAACCTCTGTACCTGTAGAAAAGTTAGTTGATGCAGCTGTTGAACTAAAAGCAGAAGTAATCTTAGCATCAACCATAATCTCTCATGATAACATCCACTACAAGAATATGAAGAGGATAAACGATTTAGCCGTGGAAAAAGGTATTCGTGATAAGGTCATAATCTGTGCAGGCGGAACTCAGGTAATCCCTGAAGAAGCTTTAAAGACAGGAATTGACCAAGGCTTTGGAAGAGGCTCAAGCGGTAGCGATGTGGCATCCTTCATCGTCGAAGAGAGAAAGAGAAGAAGGGCAAAATAGTAAATGAAGGTAGACGTTCTAGTAGCTGAAATAGGCTCCACCACCACAGTGGTAAACGCTTTTCATAATGTAGAATCAGGTGATCCTGTTTTTTATGGCCAAGGTCAAGCTCCCACATCAGTTTTAGAAGGAGATGTGAGAGTAGGTCTTAACAGTGCCATTGAAGATCTAAAGAAGCAGAAGGGTTTAACAGAACTTACCTATAAAGAAATGCTTGCCACATCTTCTGCTGCAGGCGGACTTAAGATGACTGTTCACGGTCTTGTGTTTGACATGACTGCAAGAGCAGCAAAAGAAGCAGCGCTAGGAGCAGGAGCCATCATTCACTATGTGACTGCAGGAAAGCTTAGAGAGACTGACTTAAAAAAGATAGAGGACATTAAACCAAACCTTATACTTCTTGCAGGAGGTGTGGATTACGGGGAAAGAGAAACGGCTCTGTATAATGCTGAACAGCTTTCAAAGATCCCCTATAAAGCCCCCGTAATTTATGCCGGAAACATTGAGAACGTAGAAGAGATAAAGCTTATCTTTAATGACAGAAAGCTTTACATCGTGGACAATGTATATCCTAAAATCGACGAGCTTAAAGTGGAGCCTGCAAGGAAGGTTATTCAGGAAGCCTTTGAAGAGCATATCATTCATGCCCCCGGCATGGAGCATATAAGGGACCTTGTAACAGGCCACATTGTTCCTACGCCGGGAGCTGTAATGGAATGTACCAAACTTCTTTATGAGAAACTTGGAAATGTAATAACTCTGGATGTGGGAGGAGCGACAACGGATCTTCATTCAGTTACGGAAGACTCAGAAGAGATATCAAAGATCTTAATAAGCCCTGAACCGAAGGCAAAGAGAACAGTGGAAGGAGACCTGGGAGTTTATGTAAACCGTTTAAAGGTAATTGAATCCATAGGAGAAGAAAACATTAGAGAAGAGTTTGAAAAAGAAGGATTTGATTTTGATGAAGCCCTAAGAAACTACATTCCCATCCCTGACACGAAAGAGGAAATAGCTTTAGCAGAGCGGCTCACCCTTGAGGCAGTTTTAAGGGCAACTGAGCGTCACGGCGGAAGAATAAGATATGTTTACGGACCTTCAGGCAGAACCACACTTGCAGAAGGAAAGGATCTGACTCAGGTTAAGTACATAGTAGGTACAGGAGGTGCTTTAGTTCATCTTCCAAAAAGCAGGAGGATTATGGAAAGCATAACCTCTTTAAATGAAACGGGACTGCTCCTTACACCTTCCAAAAATGCACAGATCCTTATAGACAATGACTACATCATGGCATCCTTAGGAGTGCTTTCTTTAAGGTATAAAGAAGCGGCAAGTAAATTATTGGAGAAAAGCTTAAATATTAAGTTCTAATAAATTACAATTTCTTTACATTTTTCTAAAACCGGCACAATCATAAACATAAGGTGTATACTATATAAAAGTGTGCCACTTACGAAAGGGTAAAATCATGAAAGCAGCAAAAAAACTTGATGAGGTTATGCCAAAGACCGGCAAAGGCTCAAGTGCAAAAGCACTGGGACTTTTTTCAGTGCTGCTGGCAATTCCTACGGTTATCTACATGCTTTTAGTCAGCAGGAAGGAAAAAGAAAAGGAAGCCGGATATTAAACATAGCCAAACAGGCTCAAGGGTAAAACCTTGGGCCTTTTAATAGTCGCATATTGGCGAAAAACTCAAGAAGGCACAGGTCTCTTTTAACAGTAGAATGTTATTAAGGAAGTTTAGTAGTTTAATGGTGAGGGATAAAACAATGAAAAACACCTTAATAAAAACTGTTATATTGGCCGGCCTTTTCTTGATCCTCATATTACCTCTTTCAGGATGCAAAGAAAGTGACCTTGTAAAGGAAAAAGATCAGACAGTTGAAGAAACAGAAGAAACTTTTTTGGAAAAAGAAGAGCATATTCTAGGTGACAGTGATCTTGAAATAAATATAGCAGAGAAAGAGGAGAACAAAACTCAAAAGGATAAGGAAGCTGACCGTGACTCTGGAAACAATGAAGACGGAAAGAAAGAACCGACCATAAAAGCAGATCTTGAAAAAGATAATGAAGTTCCGGAAGACGCAGAAACGACACCTGAGAAGAATATTTCAAAAGAGGATGAGCTTGTGACAGAAGGCACAACCTTTCAGGAGATTTTAGTGGGCAAGGAAGGTAACATTGAAGATATTTTAAGAGACTTTGATAAGGCGAGAGTCTATAAGGACATACAAAAGTATTATAGAGTAATCCCAAAAACAGATATTCTAATGACGGTGGAGCATAATCTTGTAGGTACTGAGATCTTAAGAATAATTACCTCTGACCTAAAAATATTCATACTCATAAAGGGCAGTTCCTTTATAAGGATGAGACAGGCAACAGAAGAGCTCTATATAATTTCCGGTGCGGCAAACGGATCGCCTTTACCGGACTTTGATTACATAGGCTACTTTCATCCCTTAGATGAAACAATCATCATAGCACCTAATCCATTTAGATAGGTAAGTTGCTATGAAGTCTATAAG
>JAAZGD010000116.1 GCA_012511395.1 Clostridiales bacterium | reverse complement strand
TTTATTCATCACAACTATCCTATTATTTTTCTCTCTCTTTACCTCTGTCTCCTATGGAGCTACAGAACTAATAACGTGTCAAAGGCTTGATACGGGAGTAACCTTTCTTTGGAAAAACAGCCAAGGTCAATGGCAGTACAACTTAGCACCTAACAGTGAGCTAACTGTAGCAACCGGTGTTAATATTGGAACTGATAAAAGTAATGTTACTGTAGCTCCCTATAAGGATACTGCATCTATGGGAGAGCCCGGGTACTTTGATTTTTTCGGACAAAACAATTATTTTAACAAGACTCCCATGGCCTGGGATAAATCTACTTATGATTCAAACTACTATTTTTATAGTGCCAATATCTTTTCAGTAACAGGTGAAAGCTCCTATAACCCTGAAACAGGAAATATGACTGTTTATACATCTATGGCTCTTTCTCCTATACATGGAAACTTCTTTAACATAAAAGAACAGATGATGTTGGGAGAAGAAGGTAAAAATATCATCCTCTCTCTTTTAGGAACACCTTCTGCTGAAATATTACAGCTTATGAACCTTTTAGATCCAAGAAAAGAAACTTACGACGAAAGAGTTGAAGGCTACTTGCTATTTCATCCCATAGTGATTACCTATATAGAAGAACGGGATGCTGAAGAGATTATAACAACAGCACCTTCTATATATGTAGAGCCAATCCTCAATTTGCCCCCTTACACCTATGAAGGTCATCCTGTTACATGTGAAGATGAATCCTTGTTTACGGTAGACGGAAACTCCGTTAACAGAATAGAAATCTACAACAGCAACCTGGCTGACAACTCCTTTAAGGTCCTAAACCCAAACAGCTCCTCTGTAAGAAGGCTTTCCAATGTAAAGGCATCTCTTACATTTTCCAAAAGGGGCGACTACCATGTGCAGCTGAAAATAATGCCAAAAGGGTCAGAAGCTGTAAGCACCACGGAATCCATAACCGTTCATAAAACCCCATATATACAAGCGGGTATCTCAGGCATTAAAAAGCAGTACAGAAAGCAAATATTAAATATCAAGGTCGCCACCCACCCCGTATACCCGGTAGTTGAATATTCCATCAGAATCAGAGATGAAGTTACAGGTGAAGAGATCTATTTAACAGAAAGCTCATCATCACCTCAGCAAGAGTTCTTAAAGTACAATCCTATAGAAGTAACGGCAACAGAACTCTTCACAACCTTTAATCTTGACTACACAAGCTTACTCCCCATATTTCCTTTAAACGTGGAAGTAACAGATGAGAATTTAGAAAGCTTAAGTCATAACTTTTCCTGCGATATATTTATACGCGACAAGAAGGGCGACCTAGATATATTCCATGAGACATTCACAGTAATACCCGACGCTCCTCCCCTGCCGGAAATAACTATGGAAGAAACATTTTTAAGGGATGAAGGAACAAATTTCGCAAGGATTACTGCAGAAGACAGCTCTTCATCAAAGGATGCTGACATCCTCATAAGAGAATGGCACGTAGACGGAAAACCTGCCTCTGAAATAACAGGCTATGAAAGTCTTGCATTCGGTAGTGACGGTAAAATAGGATTTCTTAAAGAAGGAGTAGGGCCCTTCAAAGTAGCACTGAAGGTTAAGGACAGCTGGATAGAGGGAACATTTTTACAAGAACATGTAGTAGGTATAAAACCAAAGGAAGCTTTAACACAAAGGACTTGCCTTGTAGACAATGTGGCACCTATAGTATCTCTTTTCTTAGAAAAAACAGACAATGTTCATCTTAACTTTTTAATAGATGCAGAAAAAGAGGCAGAAATCACCAGCCGAAAAACTGAATGGACAGAAAGCCTCCTTAAAGAAAACATAAAAGCCGATATAGAGGTCACAAGACTTTTAGGGGGAACAAGAGAAGAGCTGGCGACATTTTCCAATATATTCAAAACCCTTCTTCCTTATGGAGTAGAGGCAAACGGAACCATGAACGAAGGTAATCTTTCCTTTTCAGACAACGAAAGAATCTATGTAAAGGCTTTTACATGGCCCGGCCATGAAGCAGGGTTTTACCCTGAGGAACCTGTAACACTTCTTTGCTTTGAACCCTATGAAGGAACTCTCCTGTGGCAAGTGAATGTAGATGATTTTAAACAAGGTGTGTTCACAGATGATAAGGACAGCAACTACCTTTATCTGGTGGAAGGAAATAGAACCCTTGTTATTGATAAATATACAGGTAACAGGCAAGGCATAATTCCTCAAAGTATAGGTACAGATTTTAGATATAACTTTATGACAGAAAGGGGCCTTTTCACCTTAAAAGGTGAAACCCTTCACTTTATACCCCTCTCAACAGGAATGACTGCCTATAAAATAGATAATGTACAGACACCTTCAAAAGTTAAAGGTGACCTTCATTATTTCGTCAGGGGAGAAAAAGCCATATCA
>JAAZGD010000115.1 GCA_012511395.1 Clostridiales bacterium | reverse complement strand
GTGTCAATAAGCTTAAAATACGATGTGGCGCCTGCATAGGATTCATCTCCTGCCATTATGCCTGCCCATTGGGCGCTGCTCATGGCGTTAGTCCCCGAATCCGTTAAAAGATCTATATAACAGTCCTCGCCCTTTAAATAGAAAACATTATTATGGGCTTCTTCAATCTTTCTTTCTCTTTCTTCTCTGGTTAAAACCTTAATAGGTTCTACAGTTTTAATCTTGAAGGGCTCAGTAATGTATTTAGCCATAAATTCACTCCTCCTTGAAAGGATTTATTCAACTGAAATAGTTTCGATTTCAACTAAAGCATCTTTTGGCAGCCTGGCCACCTCAACAGCAGACCTTGAAGGATAATTCCCTTCTGTGAAGAACTCTGCATAAACCTGGTTCATCTCCTGAAAATTATTCATGTCACTTAAGAAAACAGTAACCTTTACCACATTATCCATGGTAAGCCCTGCCTCCTTCAGAATAGCCTGAACATTGCTTAGAGACATTCTGGTCTGTTCTTTAATTCCGCCTGAAACAAATTCTCCCGTTTCACGATCAATTGGCAATTGACCTGAAGTAAAAACAAAACCCTTGGCTTTAATCCCTTGTGAATAGGGTCCAATGGCTTTCGGTGCTTTATCCGTGCTGATAATTTCTTTCATAATGTTACCTCCATTCAAATAGTACATAAATATTATCACATATGAAATTACCGTTCAAGATAACAGAAAATAACTTAGCTGTTGACAGCCGTGTTTATCAATGATTTTATTCACTTTGATTTATCAATTCATTGAGGTGCAGTGATAAATCACTAAATTATACATCGGAGGTACTAAAATGAAAAAATTATTTGCATTATTACTAATTCTTACGCTAGTTCTCACATCTATTTCCCTTACAGCATGTGGAGGTAATGGTGGTGAGGCAGATTCCGATCCGGCAGATTGGAATTACGTCCTTGACAATGGCGTGCTTATTGTAGGTCTTGATGATACCTTTGCTCCCATGGGCTTTAGAGATGAAAAAGGCGACCTTGTAGGCTTTGACATCGACCTTGCAACAGCCGTTGGCGAATACTTAGGTATTGAAATAACTTTCAAGCCTATTGACTGGGATGCTAAAGAGATGGAGCTTTCCTCAAAGCGAATTGACTGTATCTGGAACGGCATGAGCGCCACTCCTGAAAGACAGGAAAATATGACTTTAACTGACAAGTATCTTAACAACAGAATCGTTTTAATGAGTTTGGATCCCCAAGTTAAAGTTACTTCTGTAGAAGAATTAGCTAACTACAAAATTGCTACTCAAGCAGATTCTGCTGCTTTAGAGGTTATGATGGATAATGATGATTATGATCTGTTTAAAGATAACATTTCTGAGCTTTTAACTTATGATGAAGCAATCCTTGAAATGATGGGCAAAAGAGCAGATTTAATGGTAGTGGATGAAGTCCTAGGTGAGTATAAGAATAAGAATATGGACGGTGCAATGTTCTTATTAGATTTTGATTTTGGAGATGATTTCTATGCTATCGGTTGCAGGCGTGGAGATACAGAGCTTGCAAATAAATTAAACGAAGCCTTAGCTGCTCTTATTGAAGACGGAACCGCAGCCGAAATCAGCAACAAATGGTTTGGAAGAAATATTGTAATCTTAGAAGGATATGATAAGTAAATGGTAAATGTAAGCGCTCAAATTATGGAAACACTTGAGTATATAGGACTCTTAATGCCCTCACTTATGATGGGGGCATGGGAGTCTCTTAAACTCTTCACCTTAACGCTATTACTATCTATACCTTTAGGCCTTCCTATTACTTTAGGAAGCATCAGCAAATTCCCACCCTTTCGTTGGATCTGTAAACTCTATATTCTAATCTTTAGAGGCACTCCCCTTTTGTTACAGCTCTTCTTCTTTTATTTTGCCTTAGCCATTGCCCTTGATATAAGGCTGACTGTTTTTGCTGCAGCTACTGTAACCTTCGTATTAAATTACGCTGCATACTTTGCAGAGATTTATAGAGGCGGAATTGAAAGCATTGAAAAAGGCCAACATGAAGCAGCCTATTCCTTAGGCCTTTCAAAAAACAAAACAATGATGGGGATTATACTTCCTCAAACAGTTAAAAGAGTTTTACCTGCAGTTTCAAATGAAGCCATTATCTTAGTAAAGGACACAGCATTAGCATCGGCTATTGGCATGGCAGAGCTTATGAAAGTATCAAGAAGTGCTCTTAACAGAGACACAGACCCTACTGCTTTACTAATAGCTGCCCTTATATACTTAGTGTTCACCATGGTTTTAACTGTGATTTCTACACGCCTTGAAAAGAAGTATTCAAAACATGAGAGCAAGGAGGATTCATAATGGAAAAAGTCCTTCAAATGACAGACATAGTAAAACACTTTAAGAATGTGGAGGCTTTAAGAGGCGTTTCCCTTTCTGTGAACAGAGGTGAAACTGTAGCCATTATAGGACCTTCCGGCTCCGGGAAAAGTACTTTATTAAGGTGTATAAACAGGTTAGAAAAGATTAACTCAGGCACCATAATCATCAATGATGAAGAACTATGTCATACTGATAGTCACGGCAAAGCCGTTTATCAGCCTGAGAAAACTGTGAGAAGGCTTTGCTCCGAAACCGGCATGGTCTTTCAACATTTTAATTTGTTTCCTCATATGACCTGCTTAAAAAATGTAAGCTACGGTCCCATTAAAGTTAAAAAGGTCCCTAAGGAAGAAGCCTTAGAGGATGGCTTATAGTATCTTGAGTTAGTAGTGCTTTTAGACAAAAAGGATGTGTACC
>JAAZGD010000017.1 GCA_012511395.1 Clostridiales bacterium | reverse complement strand
GATCTACTGTCTGCATGCCGTCTTCCTTGTAATTGTTTACAAGGCGATAGCCGTTATCAAGCCCAAGGACCTCCGAAATTTCCTTTACCTTCATCATAAGATAGCCCTTAAGTTCAAGGTCATCATTTTCCAGGTCATTAAGAGAAGGGATATGCTTTTTTGTTATTATAAGTACATGAACAGGCGCCTGGGGAATCAGGTCCTTAAAGGCCATAATCCTGTCATCCTCATAGACAATATCGGCAGGTATCTCTTTATCTACTATTTTACAAAATATACAATCCGACATATCTTTCTCCTTTCCCCTTTGCGTGGTTTCTTAATCATATCAAATATGCACTTTTAAAGCAATTCACCTGTCATATAATCTGCTTCTATTTCCTTAAGCTTGACCTTATAAAAATCTTTCTTCAGGTCCTTTCCCGATTTGACCTTCACCCTTATGTAGTTCTCTGAATACCCTTCATAGAGACCTTCTTCATTCTTTTCTTCAAAAAGCACTGTTTTAACTGTATTTAAGTTTTTCATGAAGAATCTGTTTCTTGAAAGAGAGCTTTCCTTTTCAAGATGCTCCATCCTCTCTTTTTTGATTCCGGGGCCTATTTGGTCTTGTCTTGCAGCTGCTTTCGTGCCCTGCCTTTCGGAGTAGGGGAAAGCATGGACCTTTACGAAATCAATAAGCTTTACAGCATTAAGGGTGTCTTTGAAGTCTTCTTCTGTTTCACCGGGGAATCCAACGATAATATCTGTAGTTATGCCTGCGTTTTCAGGCAGGGATTTAATGATATTAAGATAGCTTGAAAAGGTGTAGTTCCTGTTCATTTCCTTTAAAACTTTGTCGCTTCCCGATTGTAAAGAAAAATGCAGGTGATTACAAACTTTAGGAATGGTTAAGAGCTTTGTTACATCTTCCTTTGTAACTACATTGGGCTCTAAAGAGCTTAGCCTTATTCTGAAGTCTCCTTTCAGACTGCTGATTGTCTTTAAAAGATCCAACAGAGTAGTCTTTTCTTTAAAATCCTGTTCTTTTCCATAAAGCGCTGTGTTTATACCTGTAAGCACCAGCTCTTTAAACCCTTTATCTATAAGGTTTTTAGCTTCTTCCACTATGGCATCTGAACTTCTGCTTCTCACTCTTCCCCTTGCGTAAGGGATTATACAGTAGGCGCAGAATCTGTCACAGCCTTCCTCAATCTTTATATATGCTCTGGTTCTGTCCTCCATGGAAACTATTCTGCCCGTCTCCTCGTAGACTTTCAGCTCTTCATAAGGTAGATGAAGGTGGATTGGTGTCTCTTCCTTTTCCTCCAAAAGCTTCTGTACATGGCTTAGGATTTTCGTTTTTTCATTGGTTCCTGCTATTAGAGAAACTCCCTCAATCTTTGAGATTTCATCAGGGCTCATTTGAGCATAGCAGCCTGTTGCCACAATTACTGCTTCAGGATTTATCCTTAAAAATTTTCTGATCTGTTGGCGTGCTTTCCTGTCTGCAAGATGAGTTACCGTACATGTATTTATCACATAGCAATCGGCATACTCACTTTCTTCCACTTCAAAAAAGCCATTCTTAAGAAAATCCTCACGAATGGCCTGGGTCTCATATTGATTAACTTTACACCCTAAGGTGTGAAAGGCAACCTTCATCATTACAACTCCAATTCATACATTGTCATGGCAAGAGCTGCCATTCCCGCAGTTTCAGTTCTAAGGATTGTTTTACCTAAAGATAAAGGTATTCCACCTTGTCCAATTATCATCTCCGCCTCTTCCTTTGAGAATCCGCCTTCCGGCCCTATAATAATTGCTATTCTTTTAATCCCTTCCTCTATACCTTGTAAAACTTCCTTTATGGTTGTTTCCTCTTCCTCTTCATAAGGGAAAAGCACAAGCTGAAAGCCGGAAAGCCTTTCTACCATATCCATAAATGTGGTAGCCTGTCTCACTTCCGGCATAACTCCCCTTTGGCTTTGCTTCGCAGCTTCCTCAGCAATCTGCTGGTATCTCACAACTTTTTTCCAGTAGTCGCCCTTGTCCTTTACAACAGTCCTTTCCATAAAAACAGGAACTAAAGTATCAAGGCCAAGCTCCGTACACTTTTGGACAACGAACTCCATCTTCTGCTGTTTTGGGATTCCCTGGAATAAAGTAACTCTGATATGAGGTTCCCGAAGAAACTCATTCTGTTCAAGAATCTCCAAAAGTAATTCGGGACCCATTTCCTTAATCCTGCAGACATACTCATATTGGATCTGGTCGCTGACTATTATTCTGTCATCCGCTTGAAGCCTCAGCACCTTTTTAATATGGTAAATATCTTCTTTGTCTGTGATTATTATTGTGTTGTCCTTAATATTGCTTTTCGCTGCAAAGAATCTGTTCATGGCTTTACTATAAGGGCTGTCCATTCCCCTTCTCTTTCTGTTTTCAAAATACTGTATCCCATATTTGTTAATGCGTCTTTTACTTCTTTTTCTTTCTCCTTGATAATCCCGCTTAAGATTACCGGAGGTTCATCCTCGCCCTGATCTTTTATGATTTTACAAAGATCTACAACAAGATCTGCCATTAGGTTGGCCACAATGATATCCGCCTTAATATTAAATCCTTCTTTAAAGTCTCTCCTGCTAATTTCAATAATATGAGAAAGATTGTTAAGCTCTGCATTTCCTCTTGCCACCCTTACCACTTCTTCATCTATATCTATACCATATACCTTTTTTGCACCTAAAAGTGCCGCCCCTATGGAAAGAATCCCGGAGCCTGTACCTATGTCTAAAACTGTTTTATCCTTTATATCAACATCGCTTAACAGTTTCATGCTTAGACGAGTTGTTTCATGACTTCCGGTGCCAAAGGCCATTTCCGGATCTATTTCCATCACCAATTCACCGTCTTTTTCCTCATAGTCCTCCCATGTGGGCTTTACTACAAGATTTTCAATTATCCTAACAGGATGAAAATTCTTTTTCCAGTTGTTCTCATAGTCCTCGCTTCTGATGATTTCATCCTTTACGTAGAGCCTTCCTAAATCTACTTTGAAGTCAAAACAGCCTTCCATCTCTTTAGACTTTAAACTCATCATATGAAGCTTTACTTCCTGAACCTTCCTTCTCCCCTCATCATCATTTTTAAAGTAAACATATACTTTTACTTCTTCATCATCTTTTTTTAGAAGGTCAACATCCAAATAATCAAAGATCGGCCCATCCTTATAATTTCTAATGGTTTCAAGGTCAAAGGGGTCCTCTATTTCCGTTTCATAAATGGAAAGCTGAAACAGACTTGCCGTTACGGCTTCCGTCCCCGGTCTTGTGGTATAGATTGTAACCTTAATCAATTCCATAAGCTTTTCCTCTCGTCCCCGAAAAATATGATATAACAAAACCCTGCCTTTGTATAGGCAGGGCTTTTAAGATTATTTGAACATTCTTTTTATGTAGTCTCTGAACCCTGTCCCCTTGGTGTAGCTTTCAGGCCCTACGGCTTTGCCCATATCGGCAATTGCTTTCCTCTGTTCCTGGTTAAGCTTTGTGGGAACCTCCAAAAATACCTTGACGTACAAGTCTCCCGTGCCCGCTTTTTGAGACTGAATACCTTTGCCCTTTAATCTGAAGGTGGTTCCATGCTGAGTGCCTGCCGGCACTTTATATGTAACCTTTTCCTTTAAAGTAGGTACTACGATGTCAGCGCCAAGAGCTGCCTGCTCAAAAGTTACGGGGATATCAAGGTAAAGGTCAAGGCCGCTTCTCTTAAACATCTCATGAGGCTTTATGTTTATTATTACATAAAAGTTTCCTGCCGGGCCTCCGTTATAGCCCGGTTCCCCCTGACCTCTTATAGAGATTACTGAATCATTATCAACCCCTGCCGGGATATCTACTGTAATGGTAACAGTCTTTTTGACTCTGCCTGTACCGTTACACAAGGTACATGGGTCAGTTATCTTAGTTCCCGTGCCGTGACAGTCAGGACATGGACTTACGCTGGCAAACTGACCAAAGGGTGTTCTCTGAACGCTTCTCACCTCTCCCGAGCCTGAGCATGTGGGACATGCGGAAGGTGTGGTGCCTTTCCTTGCTCCTGTACCCTTACAATCCTTACATTCAACATACTTTGTAAGCTTGATCTGTTTCTTCGTTCCAAAAGCTGCTTCCTCAAAAGTTATGGTCAAACCTTTTTGAAGGTCCTTACCCTTCATGGGAGCATTTCTTGTTCTTGCTCTTTGTGATGTGGAGCCTCCGCCAAACATGCCGCCGAATATATCAAAGATATCTTCAAAGCCGCCCTGCTGATAAGCGCCACCGCCAAAACCGCCGAAGCCCCCTGCTCCTCCCGCATTATAGTTAGGGTCAATTCCGGCATGGCCGAACATGTCGTACTTCTTCTTTTTATCAGGGTCAGAAAGCACGCTGTAGGCATCGTTTATTTCCTTAAACTTTTCCTCAGCGGCTTTGTCTCCCTTGTTTTTATCAGGGTGATACTTAACGGCAAGCTTTCTGAAGGCGCTCTTAATCTCAGCCTCTGTTGCTCCCTTTTTAATGCCGAGAACTTCATACAGATCTTTTTTCTGTTGCATCAGCTTCTACTTCCTTGTCAATTATTCTTTATTTTCGTCCTCTTCCACTACTTCAAAGTCAGCATCTACAACTTCCTCAGGTCCGTCCTGTGGAGTTTCCTGTCCCATGGATGGTCCTTCTTCACTTGGGGCCTCCTGACCTTGAGCCTTCTCATAGAGCTTACTTGATATTACATGAAACTCCTCTGTAAGTTTGTCTGTCAGATCTTTAATCTGGTCGATTGTACCATCCTCAAGGGCATTTTTCAATTCATCCTTTGTGCCGTTGATTCTTGTTTTGTCCTCCTCAGACATTGTGTCTTCCAGTTCCTTCATGGATTTTTCTGTTTCATAAACCAGAGTTTCCGCTTTATTTCTTATTTCTACCTCTTCTTTTCTTCTCTTGTCATCCTCTGCAAACTCTTCTGCTTCCTTTATCTTAGCTTTTACTTCATCGTCTGAAAGCTTATTTGAGGAAGTGATGGTTATGCTTTGCTCTTTTCCTGTTCCCATATCCTTTGCAGATACGTTAACTATGCCGTTTGCGTCTATATCAAAGGTAACCTCAATCTGGGGAATACCACGAGGTGCAGGAGGAATGCCTGTGAGCTGGAATCTTCCCAATGTAATATTTCCTGAAGCCATCTCTCTTTCACCTTGCATAACGTGAATATCTACTGCAGGCTGATTGTCAGCTGCTGTGGAGAAGATCTGGCTCTTCTTTGTTGGTATGGTAGTGTTTCTTTCAATCAGTCTTGTGGCAACGCCGCCCAGTGTTTCAATTGAAAGTGATAAAGGCGTTACATCAAGCAGCAGAACGTCATGAACTTCACCTGTCAATACGCCTGCCTGAATTGCAGCACCTATAGCTACACACTCATCAGGGTTGATCCCTTTAAAAGGATCCTTTCCTGTAATTTTGTTAACTGCTTCCTGTACGGCAGGAATTCTTGTGGAGCCTCCAACCAGGATTACTTTATCAATATCCTTGTTTGTTACGCCGGCATCAGCCATGGCCTTCTTCAAAGGCTCTATGGTCTTTTCCACAAGCTGTGCTGTAAGCTGTTCAAACTTAGGTCTTGTAATCTCTACATCCAGGTTTAACGGTCCTTCGGGAGTTACTGCAATAAACGGCAGATTTACATTTGTGGTCTGTGCAGAGGAAAGCTCTTTCTTTGCTTTTTCTGCCGCTTCCTTCAATCTCTGGTGAGCCATCTTGTCTTTTCTTAAATCAACTCCATGTTCCTTTGCAAAGGAATCTGCTATGAAGTTCACCAGAATTTCATCAAAGTCATCCCCACCCAGTTTGTTGTTTCCGTTTGTTGCCAATACTTCAAAAACACCTTCTCCCAACTCTAAAACAGATACGTCAAAGGTTCCACCGCCCAGGTCGTATACCAATATTTTATGTGAGGCTGTGTCTTTATCCAAGCCATAAGCCAATGATGCAGCTGTAGGCTCGTTTATAATTCTTTCCACTTCAAGGCCTGCAATTTTACCTGCATCCTTGGTGGCCTGTTTCTGGCTGTCTGTAAAGTAGGCAGGTACTGTAATAACCGCCCTTGTAACTTTCTCGCCAAGATAAGCTTCAGCATCGTTCTTAAGTTTCGTAAGAATCATAGCTGAAATATCTTGAGGTGTGTAGGTCTTTCCGTCAATCTCCACTGTATGGGATGAACCCATCTCTCTCTTAATTGACATTACAGTTCTTGAAGGGTTGGTTATGGCCTGCCTTTTGGCAGTTTCGCCAACGAGTCTTTCACCGCTTTTTGCAAAGCCTACTATGGAAGGTGTAGTTCTGTTTCCTTCTGCGTTAGGCACTACAACAGGCTCGCCTCCTTCAAGAACAGCAACACAGCTGTTTGTTGTTCCCAGGTCAATTCCTATTACTTTACTCATCTTGTTTCTCCTTTTCTATCTTTCTCTAATCTTTATTTATAATTATTCTGCCACTTTTACTTTTGCGTGGCGCAATACCTTTTTGTGGAATATATAGCCCTTCTCATAGACTTCCGTTATTCTTCCGCTTTCCATCTGAGCAGTATCATCCAACATAAAAGCGTCATGAAACTCAGGGTCAAAATATGTGCCAAGGGACTGAATCTCCTCAAGGCCCGCATTGTTTAAAGCTGTCCAAAGCTGCTTCTTAATGAGCACCATCCCCTTTAAGGTAGGATCCTCTTCATCCTGGCCTTGGGAAATAGCTCTGTCAAAGCTGTCAAGAACCTCCAGAAGGGAAGAGAGCAGCCTTTCGTTGGCATAAACATGTGTGTCCTGTCTTTCCTTTTCCGATCTCTTTTTGTAGTTCATAAAGTCTGCGGCCAGCCTTAAGTATTTGTTTTCCCAGTCTTCCTTTGGCGGTTCCTCCTTGTCCTCACAAGGTTCCTTTATTTCTTCTTCTACTACTTCTTCTTCCTTGAGTTCATCCTGTAAAACTTCTTCCTGTTCTTTCTTACTCTTGGTCATTTTCCCTGTTCCCTTCCTTCATTTTAAAGGTGTTTTCAATATTGTCTGTCAAGTACTTTATTACTGAGGTCACCTCATCGTACTTCATCCTTGTGGGCCCTATTACCCCCAGTCTTCCCATAAACTTTCCGTCAATATGGTAGGTGGCTGTAATAAGGCTGCAGTTGTTCAAAAGCTCATCACGATTTTCATCACCTATGGTTATGGTGATTCCCTGGTCCTTCTCAATTATCCTGGTTAAGAACTCGTCCTTTCTGTTAAGCATTTCCAAAAAGGCTTTTGCTTTATACATATCTGCATATTCAGGAGTATCAAATATGTTGGTCAAACCTTCCAGGAAAAACTGTACATTCAACATTTCTGCCAGGGTTCTCATAAAGCCGGGCATTATATTATCAGTAAGCTTTCCCAGGGCCTTTGTCTCAAGCTGAATCTCCTTCTCAATATCTGATGTCAGCGCCTGGCTAATGGATTTTCCCCTGTAGTTATACGTGAGGACCTTGCTTAAAAGATCCAGGTGTTCCTCATTTGAAACTTCCTTTAATCTAATAGTCATATTGGAAACCTTCCCGCTTTCCGATACGATCATAAGAACTACAGAGTCTTCCTCAAGAGGCAAAAGCTTCACGTATTTCAGGATATCTTCACCTGTCCTTGGCGTAAGAGCAAAGGATGTAAGGTTTGTTATCTCAGACAGTAAAGAAGCTGCTCTTTTTACAACGTCCTCAAGCTCCAAAGTGTCCACTGTCAGCTTTTTTAAAATAGTTGCCTTTATATCAGGTGAAAGCTCAGAGCTTTCCATAAGGGCATCCACATAATACCTGTAAGCTTTGTTAGAGGGAATCCTGCCTGAGGATGTGTGGACATGGGTAAGAAAACCCATGGCCTCAAGGTCGCTCATCTCATTTCTGATAGTTGCAGGGCTTATGCCCATATCATACTTCTTAGACAAAGTCCTTGAACCCACCGGTTCTGCCGAGCTGATAAAATCACCTATTATGGCCTGTAATATTTGCAGTTTTCTTTCATCCAGAAACATATTTACTCCTTGTTGTTAGCACTCCCCCTCTGTGAGTGCTAATCTTGTTCCAAAATAACACTGTTGGCAGGATTTGTCAACAGTGAGATTTAAAAACGTTACAAAAGAATTATACCCCTATTCCTTACAGTTTAACACTTTCTGCAGAAAAAATTGCAGTTTTTACTGCCTGTTTCCAGCCCTTTAACGCTTTCTGCTTTTCTTTTTCATCCATGGCAGGTTTAAAGAGCTTTTCCACCTTTCTCTTTCTTTTAATCTCATCCTTTGAAGTAAAAAAGCCTGTGCTGAGACCTGCCAGATAACAGGCTCCCAAAGCCGTTGTCTCTGTAATTTCAGGCCTTTCAACGGGAATTCCCAGAATATCCGCCTGAAAACTCATAAGGAAATCGTTGTTGGAAGCGCCTCCGTCCACTTTATAGGAAGGAACCTTTATTTTAGAATCCTTTTCCATAAGCTTCAGAAGATCGTAATTCTGATATGCTATGGATTCCAAAGCCGCTCTTACAATATGGCTTTTATTGGTGCCTCTTGTAAGTCCTGTAATGATTCCTCTGGCATGAGGGTTCCAATAAGGTGCTCCTAAGCCGGAAAAAGCCGGAACTATGTAGACTCCTTCAGTATTATCCACCTTTTTGGCAAGATATTCTGTGTCTTCTGCATTGTCTATAAGCTTAAGTTCGTCTCTGAGCCACTTAATCAAGGCTCCTGCCACGAAAATTGAGCCTTCAAGGGCATATCCATATTTTCCTTCAGTATCGCAGGTTACAGTGGTCAGAAGGCCGTTTTTTGAAGCCACAGCCTTGTTGCCCAGGTTCATCAGAAGAAAGCCTCCTGTGCCGTAGGTGCTTTTCATCTCGCCCTCTTCAAAGCAGGCCTGTCCAAATAAAGCTGCCTGCTGATCGCCTGCCATTCCCGAAATTGGAATTTCTGTTCCAAATATCTCCCTTGCTGTATATCCTGTAACCTGTGAGGAAGGAACAGGCTCCGGCAAAATACATTCCGGAATAGAAAACAGCTTTAGAAGCTCCTTGTCCCACTTCATTTTATGAATATCAAAAAGCAACGTTCTGGAAGCGTTTGTATAATCTGTTACATGGACTTTCCCCTTAGTCATCATCCATACAAGAAAGGAATCTACCGTTCCAAAGAGAATGTCGCCCCTTTCAGCCTTTGCCCTTGCGTCCTTCACATTGTCAAGAATCCATTTTACTTTGGTGGCGGAAAAATAAGGGTCAAGGACAAGGCCTGTCCTTTTTCCTATAAAGTCTTCCATACCTTCTTTCTTCATTTTATCCGTCAGCTTTTTCGTTCTTCTGTCCTGCCAGACTATGGCGGGGTAAACAGGCTCTCCCGTCTTTTTGTCCCACAGTATAGTGGTTTCTCTCTGGTTTGTAATCCCTATTGCATGAACATCCTTTAAAGTTTTATTGATTTTGAGCAGAGCTTCGTTTGCCACAGAAATTTGGCCTGCCCAAATCTCCAAAGGGTCATGCTCTACCCAGGAGGCTTCCGGGAAAAACTGTCTGAACTCCTTTGAAGCAGAGCTTACAGGCCTTCCCTCTTTATTGAATATGATGGCTCTTGAGCTTGTGGTGCCTTGATCCAAGGCCATTATGAATTCTGACATTTCATTCACCTTTTTCCTTACATCAAATCTATGGTTATTCTGTTTGAACCCAAGATTCCCTTAAGGGTATACTTAATCCTGCCTTCTTCCTCCAGTATAAAGCCTTGGTCTATAAGGGCTTTTAATATGTCTTGCCTGTCTTTAAGGTACACTTTATATGGTATTGAAAATCTATCTTCAAAGTCTTTAAGGGATATGCCTTCTGTCTTTCTCAATCCCATAAAGATAAATTCAGAGATGTTGTCATATTCTGTGTTTTTATGGGTACTCTTTACCTTTTCCCTGCCGTAATATTCATTCAAAGTATGGTGATTCTCTATTCTTACTCCATTTATAAAGGAGTGGGCGCTTACTCCCAGACCCAGATATTCTTCCATGTTCCAGTACTTCAAATTGTGCCTTGAAGCATACCCTCCCTTACAGTAGTTTGATATCTCATATCTATGGTAGCCTGCCTTTGACAGAAGCTCTCCGGTTATTAAGTACATTTTCACATCTTCATCATAGGAAGGAAGCTTAAGGGTCCCTTTATTGAAACTGTCATAAAAATCTGTTCCTTCTTCAAGTGACAAGCTGTAGCAGGAAATATGCTCAGGCTCTAAAAGAACAGCCTCCTTCAGTGATTCCTCCCACAAAGCTTCGCTTTGACCGGGTACTGCATACATTAAATCCATGCTCACATTGTTAAACCCTGCTTTTCTTATGAGGTTGTATGAATCCGTTACATCCTTTTTACTGTGGATTCTGCCCAGCTTTTTTAAAATGGTGTCATCAAAGGATTGTACACCCATGCTGATTCTATTAATTCCCAGGCTTCTATATGAGTTTAGTTTTTCTTTATCTACAGTGGCAGGATTTACCTCAATGGTTACTTCCAAATCCTTTGTAAGCTTGAAGCTGTCATAAGCTTTCCTTAAAAGCCTTTCCATGAGATTGGAGGGTAAAATGCTGGGAGTCCCGCCTCCTATGTAAAGGCTGTCCACATGGTAATCTTCACTGCCCCTATCTTTTATCTCCTTAAGTAATTCATCAATATACTTCTTAAAATCTTTTTCATCTTTACCTGTGAAGGAAACAAAGTCGCAGTAATTACATTTTCTCTCACAGAAGGGTATATGAGCGTAAAGCCCCAGTCTATTTGTTTTCATCGTATTTCAGAACGGCAGTAAAGGCTTCCTGAGGAACTTCCACTGAACCAAACTGGCGCATTCTCTTCTTTCCTTCCTTCTGTTTTTCAAGAAGCTTTTTCTTTCTCGATATATCCCCTCCGTAACATTTAGCTATTACATCTTTTCTGTATGCCTTTACAGTTTCCCTTGCGATTACCTTCTGACCTATGGCTGCCTGAATGGGAATTTCAAACTGATGCATGGGAATTACTTCCTTTAATTTCTCCGCCACAAAGCGGCCTCTCTGGTATGCCTTTGATTCATGAACTATCATGGAAAAAGCATCTACCAGCTCCTTGTTTAAAAGAATATCAAGCTTCACAAGATGGGATTTTTCATACCTTAAAAACTCATAATCAAGAGAGCCGTAGCCTCTTGTTTTTGATTTCAATGCATCAAAGAAATCATAGATTACCTCGTTTAAGGGCATCTCATAATGAAGCAGAACTCTTTGGGGAGTTACATACTCCATATGAAGCATTCTTCCTCTTCTGTCCTGACAGATTTCCATAATGCTTCCCACATAATCCTTTGGAACTATAATATCAGCCTTTACAATAGGTTCTTCAATATGGTCTATTTTCGTTAAATCAGGCAGATTGCTGGGATTCTGAATCATCTCTTCCTTCCCGTCAACCATCACTACCTTATATATTACGCTGGGTGATGTGGTAATTATCCCCAGGTCATACTCTCTTTCCAGCCGTTCCACAATTATTTCCATGTGAAGAAGGCCAAGAAACCCGCATCTAAAACCAAAACCCAAAGCTTGAGATGTTTCAGGCTCAAAATTAAAGGCAGCATCGTTCACCTGAAGCTTTTCAAGAGCGTCCTTAATGTTTTCGTACTTTTCACCTTCCGAAGGATAAATGCCGCAGTACACCATGGACTGTGCTTTTTTATAGCCCGGTAAAGGCGTATCTGTAGGATTTTCCACATGAGTTATGGTATCTCCCACCCTTGCGTCCTTAACCTGCTTAATGCTGGCACATATATAGCCTACAGCTCCTGCTTTCAGCTCAAGGGAGGGTTTAGGATAGGGCACATGAAAGCCTACTTCAGTTACTTCAAAGGTTTTTTTGCTGTTCATAAGATGAATTTCATCCCCGGGCTTAACGGTTCCCTGGAATATTCTTACATATGTCACAACGCCTTTATAGTTGTCATAGGTTGAATCAAAGATAAGGGCTTTAAGCTTTTCATCCTCATCTCCCTTGGGAGCGGGTATCTTTTTAATTATCTCCTCCAGAACATCTTCAATTCCCAAGCCTTCCTTAGCCGAGATCAAAGGAGCCTCATGGGCATCTATACCTATAATATCCTCCACTTCCTTTTTAATCTCATCAGGCCTTGCACTTGGTAAGTCGATTTTATTTAAAACCGGCACGATTTCCAGGTTTTCGTTTAAAGCAAGATAAACGTTGGCCAAGGTTTGTGCTTCCACACCTTGAGTTGCATCCACAATCAGTATTGCGCCTTCACAGGCAGCCAGACTTCGTGACACTTCATATGTAAAATCCACATGGCCCGGCGTGTCAATCAAGTTTAAGATATAGGTATGGCCGTCCTTTGCCTTATAACTTAACCTTGTGGTTTGAAGCTTGATGGTGATGCCTCTTTCTCTTTCAAGGTCCATGTTATCTAAAAACTGGGACTTCATATCACGTTCCTTTACAGTCCCTGTGTATTGTAAAAGCCTGTCTGCCAAGGTGGATTTTCCATGGTCTATATGGGCAATTATGCTGAAGTTCCTTATGTATTTTTGATAGTCCTTCATATTTGTCCTTTCCTGCATTTAAATTTCTCACTTATTTTACTTTATTTACGGCAAATCTTCAAATTTATCTTTTGCTATTGCAATAATCCTCACGGTAATATATACTTTTCCTTGCGTGAAAAATACCATAAAAGAAAGTGGGGAAAAATTATGGCAAATATTAGATCCGCAAAGAAAAGAATCAAAGTTCTTGAGAAGAAAACTGCGAAAAACAGAAGAGTTAAAAGTCATCTTAAGGCGATTTTGAAAAACTTCGAAGCCGCCCTTGCACAAGGTGATTTTGAGCTGGCAAAAGAAAAGCTTCAGCTGGCTGAAAAAAGACTTATGCAGGCAGCTGCCAAAGGCACTATTCATAAGAACCAGGCAGCCAGAAAAATTTCAAGAATAAACAAAAGATTCAACAAGGAAAAAGCTCAACAATAAGCTCACCCGTCCCCACATGCATATAAGTTAAATATGCCATAGTAAAAGACCGGAGTGTCTCCCGGTCTTTTTTATTTCCGTTGGTTTACAGGATGGCAGCTTCAAGGCCAAGCTTCATCATGTGGGTAAATGAGTTTTGCCGCTCTTCCGCCGTAGCCTTTTCTCCCGTTACAAAGTGATCGCTTATGGTTACCATGCAAAGTGCATTTCTTCTGTGAACAGCTGCATTCATATATAGAGCTGCCGCCTCCATCTCCACCGCCATCACATCAAGCTGCTGCCACTTTTTCCACCATGAAGGGTCCTGTTCGTAGAAAACATCGCAGGATACAATATTTCCCGCCTTAAAGGGTATCCCTGTAATTTCCTTTGCCTTCATAACCTTTTCCAGAAGCTGAAAGCTGACAGAAGGTGAATAAGTACCTTGTAAACCGTATGTATGGGCATAGTTTGAATCTGTGGATGCAGATAAAGCCACCACGATCTCTCCTGCCTTTAAAGCCTCATGAAAGCTTCCTGCCGTTCCTATTCTAATAAGATTTTCCACATCATACTCTGTCATAAGCTCATGGGAGTATATACCCATGGAGGGCATTCCCATACCTGTTCCCATAACAGAAACTGAAACTCCCTTATACCTTCCTGTATAGCCCAGCATATTTCTTATTTCGTTAAATAAGAAGGCATCCTCCAAAAAGTTTTCCGCAATAAATTTAGCTCTTAAAGGGTCCCCAGGTAAAAGTATGGTTTTTGCAATATCTCCCTTTTCTGCACCTATATGAATACTCAAAAATCATCACTCCTTCGTAATATCAGTAAACCCGTGGCCCGTGCCCCAGACTGTATCCACATGAATTGCCGTCATAAAGCTGTCAGGCTGGTTATTGGCCACAAACCTTCTTATTATTATGCTCTCCCTTGGTGAACAGAGCACATCAAGCTTATAATGCTTTTCTCCCGTATATTCTCCCGTAACTTCAGAGCTTGTTACGCCTCTCATCAGCTCTCCCATAACAAAATCCTTGATTTCATCCTTTTCATCTGTGATTATCTCAAGCTTGACAAGCTTCGTTTCAAAGCCGAACATTACGTAATCAATAGTCTTTGCCAGAATCACTTGAGTCACAAG
>JAAZGD010000114.1 GCA_012511395.1 Clostridiales bacterium | reverse complement strand
GCCAAAGGACGAAGATTTGTTTGACAACGCTGAAGTTATAGCAAAGGTTGATGCATAAGTTATAGCTTAATAATTAAAGATAGGAGAAATAAAATGGCAGGAATAAAAGAAACCAGTTTAAAGTATAACCTTCATTCATGGTCTGCTCAAGGTAAATTGAATCCTTTGGTTATAACTAAAGCAGAAGGAATCTACTTTTGGGACGAAGACGGAAATCAGTATATGGATATGTCCAGCCAGCTTGTTAATGCCAACCTGGGACATGGAAACAGAGCCATCATAGAGGCTATCAAAGCTCAGGCTGAAAAGATGCCTTTCATGGGCCCCGGATATGCTGTGGATGTTCGTTCTGAGGCTGCAAGGCTTTTAGTAGAGCATTCCGGACTGGAAGGAGCAAAGGTATTCTTCACAAACGCAGGCGCAGAAGCAAACGAAAATGCAATCAAGCTTGCAAAGATGTACACAAAGAAGTGGAAGCTGTTCTCAATGTACAGGTCTTATCATGGAGCATCTGCAGGTGCTGGTATGCTTACTGGAGAACCAAGAAGATTTTCAAATGAGCCTGGTGCACCTGGATTCATTAAGTTTGATGGACCTTATGCTTACAGAGCACCAAAGGCATGCAAGTTTAATTCAGAAGAAGAAGTAACTGAATTCTATCTTGAGCTTTTAGAAAACCAGATCAAGTACGAAGGAGCACATCTGATTGCTGCTATCTTCCTTGAGACTGTTGTAGGTTCCAACGGAATCCAGATTCCACCTAAAGGCTATATGAAGGGCGTTAGAGCACTTTGCGACAAGTATGACATTCTTATGGTTTGCGACGAGGTTATGGCAGGCTTTTACAGGACAGGAGCAGGCTTTGCATTCATGAACTATGACATCGTTCCTGATCTTATTACATTTGCTAAGGGTGCTACATGCGGATACGTTCCACTAGGCGGCGTTATTGTAAGCAAGAAGATCGCTGATCATTTTATTGACAACGTAATGTTCTGCGGACTTACATACAATGGTCACCCAATGGGTTGTGCTGCTGTTGTTGCAACAATCAATGAGTACAAGAGACTTGACGTTGCTTCAAACGTTAAAAAGCTGGCTCCAGTATTAGCAGAGCTTGAAGATGCTTTAGTAGAAAAGCATGCTTGCGTAGGACAGGTTAGACATATTGGTCTGTTCTCTATGGTAGAGCTTGTTAAGAATAAGGAAACAAGGGAGCCTATAGTTCCCTTTGGAAAAGATCCGGAAGGAATGATGGGTAAGATTCTTGGAATGCTGAGAAAAGAAGGATTTGCAACTTATGGTCATGAGAACATGATCATGGTTTCACCTCCACTCATCATTACAGAAGAAGAATTAAGAAAAGCTATGGCTATTATGGACAAGGTTTTAGATTCAGTTGACAATATGATTAAATAACTGCATATCTTGAATCTAAAAAAGACTCTCTTCATTGATTTGAAGAGAGTCTTTTATAGTCCTTTGGTTAA
The DNA here is from genome assembly GCA_012511395.1 of Clostridiales bacterium. GTDB lineage: Bacteria > Bacillota > Clostridia > Peptostreptococcales > Anaerovoracaceae > JAAZGD01. Next base: position 2,744 of record JAAZGD010000114.1, on the reverse strand, counting down.
AAGTATCGAAAGACGCCTTTTACCTTACCTAAGATTTTCGCATCGTTTACGAAAATAGGTGACATACCATCATTTTCAGGCTGCAGTCTTATACGGTTTTCTTCTTTATAGAAGGTTTTTACGGTAGCTTCACTTTCAAAGCCGTCCACCATGGCAACCACTATCTCTCCGTTTTCTGCTGTGTCATTTTGCTCCACAAGTATATAGTCTCCGTCAAGGATTCCTTTGTTTACCATGGAATCACCTTTTACGGTAAGCATGAAGTGGATACCTTTTCCCACATACCTTGAAGGGACCGGGAAGGTGTCCTCTATGTTTTCTTCAGCAAGTATAGGTGTGCCTGCCGCAACTCTGCCTATAACAGGGATTTCTGTCACCTGAGGGGAAAGAAGGCCTTCGTAGGGGCCATCGTATTCAGGGTCAACGATCATAAGGGCTCTTGGTTTAGAAGGGTCCTTAACGATGAAGCCTTTGTGGACCAGATTTTCAAGGTCCTTGTGGGCAGTGGATGTAGATTTAATTTGTAGAGCATCACAGATCTCTCTTACAGTGGGGGGATAACCCTTCCTTCTGATCTGCTGCTGCATATAGTCAAGAATGGCTTTTTCTCTATTTTTTAGAGGTTCCATGGAATCACTCCTTTCCTTCAGATATTAAGATGATACCACGTAATTGAAATAATGTAAACATAAGTTCGGAACTTTTGTTGCATTTTAATATTCTATTGACTTATAGCGAGCACAATGATAAATTGGTTGTTGTAGCAAGAGGAAGTATTCCGCTTCTCACCTTAATTGCGATTTTAGCGGTTGGGTTAATAGCAATGAAAGACAAGTTTTTATTCTTAAGTTGTTTTCGCGGATACTTGATTGTATCCGCGTATTTTGTTTTAAAAGGAGGTGCGTACCAATTATCAAGGAGAATCAAATTAACGAAGAAATTCGTGATAGCAGAATCAGAGTAATCGATGAAGATGGGGAAATGCTGGGAATCATGGGAAGAGATGAAGCTCTTGCCCTGGCAGCTTCAAAGAATTTGGATCTTGTAAATATCTCTCCCAATGCTGATCCTGCAGTATGCAGAATCATGGATTATGGAAAGTATAGATACGATTTGCAAAAGAAGGAAAAAGAGGCGAAGAAAAAGCAGAAAACTACTGAAGTGAAAGAAACAAGGCTGTCAGTTTCCATCGAAGATCACGATATTAAAGTAAAAGCCAATACAGCTTCCAAGTTTCTTAAAGAAGGAGACAAGCTAAAGGTTAGTTTGAGATTCAGAGGAAGAGAAAGAGAATATGTAGATAAGGGAAAAGCTGTAATGGACAGATTCGCTGAACTGCTTTCTGATGTGGGCGTAGTGGAGAAGGCTCCAACCTTTGAAGGCAGAAATCTTACAATGATAATGGGACCAAAAACTGACAAACCTGAGAAAAAAGGTAAAGCAGAAGAATAGAAACACTAAAAACATTAGAAAGGATTACATATAAAATGGCAAAGAACAAGATGAAGTCTCACAGAGGGGCTGCAAAAAGATTTAAGCTGACAGGGACAGGGAAGTTAAAGAGAGCAAAAGCATACAAGAGCCATATTCTTACCAAAAAAACAGCCAAACGTAAACGTGGCTTAAGGAAGGCTACGGTTGTATCGGCTGCAGATCTTAAGAGAATTTTGAGAGCATTGGCGAAATAATTATTTCAGGAGGTATAGAACAATGGCAAGAGTAAAGGGTGGCGTTAATGCCCACAAAAGACATAAAAAAGTATTGAAACAGGCAAAAGGCTTTTATGGAGCAAAGTCAAGACAGTATAAAACTGTGAATACTGCAGTTATGAGAGCTTTAAGGAGCGCATATATAGGAAGAAAACATAGAAAAAGAGACTTCAGACGCCTGTGGATTACGCGAATTAATGCAGGTGCAAGAATGAACGGGATTTCTTATTCAAGGCTCATAAGCGGACTGAATAAAGCAAATATTGCTGTTAATAGGAAGATGTTGTCAGAGATGGCAATAAACGATGAAAAAGGTTTTAAGGAGCTTTGTGAAGTGGCAAAAAAAGCTTCGGCAAATTAAGAAAGCTTTGAGGAAAACTATGTTAAAGAAAACATTGGCACTTATGCTTACAGCCGTGATGGTATTATCTGTTACGGGCTGTTCAAGCAAAGGGACGCTATACAATTATGATTTGGGTAAATATATTACCCTGGGGAATTACGAAGGTCTTAATATACAGTATGAAGAGCAGGAAGTGACCGATGAGGATGTGGACATTGCAATAAGTGCAATCCTTTCCGCTGCAGGAAAACCTCAACAGATAAAAACAGGTAAAGTCTATAACGGAGATACTGTAAATATTGATTATTCCGGTACTGTGGACGGCAAGCTCTTCGAAGGCGGAACGGCTGTGAATCAATCATTAACCCTAGGCTCGGGCAATATGATTCCCGGATTTGAGGACGAGATCATAGGTCATGATATAGGCTCTGAATTTATAATAAATGTAACATTTCCCGAGAACTATCATGCGGCAGAATTAAAGGGGAAGGATGCAGAGTTTGAAATTAAGCTGAATTATAAGGAAGGAGACCTTATAGTACCTGTGTTTGATGAAACCTTCGTTAAGGAAAATAGCCGCCATACAACGATGAGTTCTTATCTTGAGGATCTTACAAGTCATATTAAAACTGAAAAAGAAGCTCAGGAGCTGGACAGAGTAAGGACCAAGATTTGGACCGACATAGTGGATG
>JAAZGD010000113.1 GCA_012511395.1 Clostridiales bacterium | reverse complement strand
TTTCTCCCTTATAAGCAAGCTCTCTAAAGCAGATACGGCATATCCCATACTTTCTTAAAACTGAATGTGGTCTCCCGCAAATCCTGCATCTTGTATATGCTCTTGTAGCATATTTTGGTTGTCTCTGTTGTTTAACCTTGAGAGATGTCTTTGCCATAATTCCCTCCTATTTTTCAAACGGCATGCCCATGAATTCAAGAAGCGCTTTTGCTTCTTCATCGGTCTTGGCCGTTGTGGTAAAAACGATATTCATTCCCTTAATTTTGTCTACTTTATCGTAGTTTATCTCAGGAAACACCAACTGTTCCTTAAGCCCCATGGAATAATTACCACGTCCATCAAAGGAATTTTTAGAGACACCTTTAAAGTCCCTCACTCTTGGAAGAGCGATATTAAATAGCTTGTCTGCAAATTCATACATGTTTTCGCCTCTTAAGGTTACCTTGGTGCCTACAGGCATCCCTTGTCTGACCTTAAAGTTCGCAACAGATTTTTTTGCTTTGGTAATGACAGGCCTTTGCCCGGTTATAAGGGCCAGCTCTTCAGTTGCAGTTTCCATCATCTTCGGGTTGTCTTTTGCTTCACCTAAGCCGATGTTTACCGTAACCTTTGAAAGCTTTGGAACTTCCATTACATTTTTGTAATTGAACTTGTCCATCATAGCTTTGAAAACATCAGATTTATATAGTTCTTTAAGTCTTGCTGCCAAAATCGTCTCCTCCTTTCCTATTCTACCGGCTGTCCGGTTTTCTTAGATATTCTTGTCTTATTTTTGCCCTCAATTTTATAGCCTATTCTTACAGGGCTGTTGCTCTTCTTATCAAAGAACATTACATTTGAAACATGAATGGGCCCTTCCTGATGCTTTATCTCAGCCCTTTCCTTACGGGTCTGCTTCTGGTGCTTGGTCTGAACATTTACACCTTCCACCAACACCCTTTCATCCTTTGGAAATGCTTTCAGGACCTTGCCCTTTTTACCCTTGTCTTTTCCTGCAATCACCATTACGGTGTCATCCTTTTTAATTTTCATATTCTGACACCTCCTATAATACTTCCGGCGCCAAAGAGATTATCTTCATAAAGCTTTTATCTCTCAGTTCCCTGGCTACCGGTCCAAAGATACGAGTTCCTACAGGATTCTTATCTTCCTTTATAATCACAGCTGCGTTCTGATCAAACTTCACATAGCTTCCGTCATTTCTTCTGGTGCCTGTTTTGCTTCTCACCACAACTGCTCTGACTACTTCACCCTTTTTAACCACTCCTCCGGGAGTAGCCACCTTAACGGTGCAAACAATTACATCACCTATATTGGCATATGCTCTGTTGGTACCTCCCAGCACACGGATGCACAGGAGTTCCTTTGCCCCTGAATTGTCAGCGACCTTTAGTCTGCTTTCTACTTGAATCATTTTCCGGTGCCTCCTTTATTTAACCTTCTCAATAATGCTCACAACACGCCATCTCTTGTCCTTTGAAAGAGGTCTGGTTTCCATGATTCTTACTTTGTCACCTGTTTGGCATTCATTGTTCTCATCATGAGCTTTGAACTTCTTTGATTTTTTTACAGTCTTTCCGTAAAGAGGATGCTTCACCATGTCTTCAACGGTTACCACAACGGTCTTATCCATTTTGTCGCTTACTACAAGACCAACTCTTGTCTTTCTGCTGTTTCTATCTTCTGTCATGATTCATCCTCCTTTCTATGCGTTCACCTTTTTAGTTTCGTTTTCTTTTATAATGGTCTTAACTCTGGCGATGTTTCTTTTTGTGTCCCTCATTTTAATGGGGTTTTCCAACTGACCTGTTACATGCTGGAATCTTAGATTGAACAATTCCGTCTTAAGCTTCAAAAGCTCTGCATTCAGTTCAGTGTCGGTCATTTCTCTAATTTTCTTTAATTCCATTATGCTTCACCACCTTCTGATAATTCCTGGCCCTTGATGGCAAACTTTGAACGAACGGGGAGTTTGTGGGAAGCAAGCCTCATAGCTTCTCTGGCTTTGTCCTCCGGCACTCCTGCTATCTCAAACATAACTCTGCCCGGCTTTACTACTGCTACCCAATGGTCAGGTGCACCTTTACCGGAACCCATTCTCACCTCAGCAGGTTTTTTAGTAACTGATTTGTGGGGGAAAATTTTAATAAATACTTTTCCACCTCTTTTTATAGAACGGTTCATGGCGATACGGGCAGCCTCTATTTGGTTGGATGTAATCCATCCGCAGTCCATTGCCACAAGGCCGTAAGTTCCGTAGGTGATGGAGTTGCCTTTTGTGGCCACACCCTTCATCCTGCCTCTGAAAACCTTTCTATGTTTAACCCTTTTTGGCATTAACATTATTCATCTCCCCCTTCCTGCTCGGAAGGTGTCTGTGCTTCAATAGGAGCAGCCTGTGCAGGAGTTTCCTTTGCCGCTCTTCTGACTATGGGGTTCACTTGAGGCTTCACATCAGCCTTTTCAAAGTCATCCCTTCAGTTTCTGT